>NZ_JBSTYP010000047.1:0-37395 GCF_054052405.1 Aeromonas aquatilis
GAAAGGCTGGGGTATCCATGATGGTAGACCTCAAGGTGATGGCCTACTTCAAGCTTAGCCTTTCAACACGTAATTGGGACATAGCCAAAAAAAACGGGAGGCCAGCGCCTCCCGTTTTTGTTATTCCTTGAGGGCGAACCCTTCGCCCTGCCGGTCGTAGCGGTAAACCGCCTGACCGTAGGAGCGGATCTCGACCCGCTGGATGCGGCGGGTGTCGTCCACCAGGATGAAGATAGAGCGGCCCGATTGCAGGCGGGTCAGGGGGCGATCCGGCCCCTCGATGGCGATCAGGCGGCTCAGCTCGGCACCCGGCAACTCGAATTTTCGCCAGATGGAGTAGAGGGTCTCACCCGCCTGCACATCGTGTTGCAGCCAGGTGCCGTTGACCTTCTCTTCGACCGGTTTGGCTGCCGCGGGGGCACTGCCTGCCGCGCCATTACCGACAGTTAGAGCTTGAGCTGGTACGGCCAGCGGCACTTCCAGCGAGCCGGAAGGGGCTGCCTTGGGGGCGGATGGTGCCGGCTCCCAGGCCAGTACCAGCAACCAGAGCGGGATCAGGATCAGCAGACCTATGGTGTTTTTGCGGGGCAGCGGGCTGGACAGCTTGAATTTGCCTGCTTTGGCATCCTGGCGGCCTTGGCCGAGGTTGCTCATCCCTTGGCCAAAACGTTGGCGCAGGGACAAGGTCGCGGCATTGATGCGATGGAGCAGGGATCCTTGTGATTCGTCTTGGCGACGCTGCTGGGCTCGTCTGTTATGGCCTCGTGGGCGACGGTCCGGGGTGGGCACGGCATTTACCTCTCACTACATTGCCTGCCATCAGGCAAATTCGTCGCCTATGGTAAACGGACTCGCCCCCGAGGGGGAGAGTCCTGATGCGGAAAATTATCAGCTGAGACGAAATTGACCCAATAATTGCTGCAATTTGTCGGCCGCCTGACGCAATGCCTGACTGGCTTTGGCCGTTTCGGTCGCATCCTGAGCAATGTCGTTGGCCAGTGCGTTGGTTTTTGACAGGTTGCCGGAGACGGTTTCTGAGACCGAGCTCTGCTCTTCGGCGGCGGAGGCGATCTGATAGGTCATGTCGTTGATGGTGGAAATGGCCTGGTAGATACTGCTGAGCGCCTCTTCCGCCAGATCTGCTTCGCTCACCGCCTGATGGGTCAGCTGCTGGCTCTGGGTTATGGCGTTGACTGCATTGGTGGAGCTGAGGCGGATCTTCTCGATCAACTCCTGGGTGTTTTGCACCGCCTGCTGGGTATTGCCCGCCAGTTTGCGCACCTCGTCGGCGACCACCGCAAAGCCGCGGCCCTGTTCGCCAGCCCGGGCAGCCTCGATGGCGGCGTTGAGGGCAAGCAGGTTGGTCTGATCGGCAATCCCCTGAATGACGGTGAGGATGCTGGTGATCTGGGCGCTGTCGTGAGCCAGCCCTTCGACCACTTCGGCCCCTTTACCGGCTTCTGCTGCGACCTTGTGCATCGACTGGATCACCTGTTGGAAGCGCTCCTTGCCCTGATCGGCTGCGCCTTGCGCCTGTTTGGCCGAGTCGGCGGTGTTGTTGGCGTGGGTGGCGACCTCCTGACTGACGTAGGACATCTCCTGCACGGCGGTCAGCATCTGCTCCATCTCCGCCTGATGATGCTGCAGGTTGTTGTCGGTCTGACCGGCAATGCGATCGGTATCACCGGCGTAGCGGTTCACCTCGCTGGCGGTCTTGAGCACATCCCCGAGCAGCCCCTGCAACTTGTCGATAAAGCGGTTGATGCCTTTGGCCAGATCCCCTAGTTCGTCGACAGAGCGGGTCGCAAGGCGTTTGGTGAGATCCCCTTCACCATCGGCGATGTCATCCACCAGGCTGACCATCTGACGGATGGGGCCGGTGATGCTGCGGGCAATCACCAGCATGGTGACCAGCGCCAGCACCAGCACGATAACGGCGCCCACCAATTGCTGGGTCATGGCAGCTTGGTTCATGTCGCTCAGCTGGCTTTCCAGTTGATCGGCCCCCGCCAGTACCACCTTGTAGGGCAGGGTGACGATGATGGCCCAGTTGCGGCTCATTCCCGGCACCATGATGGGGACGGAAATACGGAATGATTCGTCCAGCTCCTGACGCTGAATTTCCGGTTTCAGGTACTGCTGCCACTGGTTGCCCAGCACCTTACCTGCGCTGCTGCCGAGCAGGCTGGCATCCCCGCTGGTGCCGGTGATGACACCGGCAGCGCTGACGATCAGGGTCTCCCCCTGGCCATCATAGATGTTGCTGTTGAGGCTCTTGGCCTGACGGCTGATGGAGTCCACCGCCAGATCCAGCGCGGCGATCCCCTTGAACTGACCATCCACCATGATGGGGGTGGTGATAGTGCTCACCAGCACCTGCTGACCGTTGATATCCACCTTGAAGGGATCGATGAGGCAAGAGCGCCCCTCCCGTTTCGGGCAGGCGTAGTAGTCATTGGCGGGATTGCCGAATTCATCCGGGTCGGTTTTTTCGATGGAGAGTAGCAGATCGGTGCCGACTTGATCCTTGTCGCGATAGAAGTAGGGCACGAAGCGCCCCTTGTCGTCACTGCCCAGGGCACTCTGGCCAGCGAAGCTGGCATCCTGAGCGTCGAAACCGTTGGGCTCGAAGCCGGCAAAAGCGCCGTAGAGCTGGGGCTCAAGGGCGAGCTGGGCCTTGAGCAGGTCAGTGGCCTGCTGGCGATCCAGCGGCAGTTTGCCTTGCTGTTGCAGGGCGAGGGCGCTGGCCATCTGCTGGGTGTAGGAGAGCCCTTTTTGCAGCAGCTGGGTGATGGTGGCCGCCTCGGCGCGGGCATTGGCGCTGACCTTCTGCCATGCCTCCTGCTGCAGCGCTTCACGGCTGGAGCTGATGGTGAGTTGTTGGGTCTGTTGGCCGGAGTATTGGTTGAGCAGGATCAGGATGACCAGGGCTGCGGTCATGGCGATCCCGGCCATCACTAGAATGCGATTCTGGATAGAACGGAACTGCATCGTCTCTTCCTTGTTCGTGAGAAGTGTGGTGAGCGTTATTTGGGTATCGACCGGAGGAGGCAGCTCTCCAGCATTGTGCATAGCAAATCGGAAACGGGGCTTCGGTTTTGCGATCCTCTTCAAATATCGGGCTACAGAGGAAAATGGTGACAGATTTTATCCTCTACTTTAGCCCGCAATGGCGTCATGGTTTTCCCATCCGCGATGGTCGGTGCTAAAATGCGACGGTTTTTTCTAACGAATTGGCCCAAGGCCCTCTACACAAGGCTTAAAGATGAAAGTCAAAACCCGTTTTGCTCCCAGCCCGACCGGCTTTTTGCATGTCGGCGGTGCCCGTACCGCACTCTATTCCTGGTTGTTTGCAAAGAACCAGGGCGGTGAGTTCGTGCTGCGTATTGAGGATACCGACCTGGAACGTTCCACTCAGGAGGCGATCGACGCCATCATTGAGGGCATGGAATGGCTGGAGCTGAGCTGGGATGAGGGCCCCTACTACCAGACCAAGCGCTTCGATCGCTACAACGGTATCATCGACGAGATGCTGGCCGATGGCCGCGCCTACAAGTGCTACTGCTCCAAGGAGCGGCTGGAAGCGCTGCGTGAAGGTCAGATGGCCAACGGCGAGAAGCCCCGTTATGACGGCAAGTGCCGCGACCACGCCCACGATCACCCGGCCGATGCGCCGCACGTGATCCGTTTCCGCAACCCGACCGAAGGTTCTGTGGTGTTCGATGACCATGTCCGTGGCCGCATCGAGTTCGCCAACACCGAGCTGGATGACCTGATCATCCGCCGTACCGATGGCGCCCCGACCTACAACTTCTGCGTGGTGGTCGATGACTGGGACATGGAGATCACCCACGTGGTGCGTGGCGAAGACCACATCAACAACACCCCGCGCCAGATCAACATCTACAAGGCGCTGAACGCGCCGGTGCCCGAGTTTGCCCACGTCTCCATGATCCTGGGTGACGACGGTGCCAAGCTCTCCAAGCGCCACGGTGCAGTCTCCGTGATGCAGTACCGCGACGACGGTTACCTGCCGGAAGCGCTGTTGAACTATCTGGTGCGTCTGGGCTGGTCCCACGGCGATCAGGAGATCTTCAGCCTCGACGAGATGATCAAGCTGTTCAGCCTGGATGCCATCTCCAAGTCCGCCTCTGCCTTCAACACTGACAAGCTGCTGTGGCTGAACAACCACTACATGCGCAGCCTGGATCCTGCTTATGTGGCCAAGCATCTGGCATGGCACATGGAAAACCAGAAGATCGACACCAGCAATGGCCCGGCTCTGGCCGAGGTAGTCACCCTGCTGGCCGAGCGCTGCAACACTCTGGTCGAGATGGCCGCCCAGAGCCGCTACCTGTTCGAAGAGTATGAAGCCATCGATGAAGCGGCTGCCAAGAAGCACCTGCGTGGCGTCGCTGCTGAGCCGCTCACCTTGGCCAAGGCCAAGCTGGCTGCGCTGGATAGCTGGACCACCGAAGCGTTGCACGAGCTGATTGAAGCCACTGCCGCCGAGCTGGGTCAGGGCATGGGCAAGGTCGGCATGCCGCTGCGCGTGGCTGTCACCGGTCTGGGCCAGTCCCCCGGCATTGACGCCGTGATGGCGCTGGTCGGAAAAGAACGGGTACTGGCGCGTATCGATCGCGCACTGGCGTATATCGAAGCCCGCATGGCTGCCGAGTAACTGCTGCCGATGTGGCAGGCGAGGGGATAACCCTGCTCTGCCACATGCTGAATAGAAAAAATCCGAAACCACTGGTTTCGGATTTTTTTATGGCCATCGCACAGGCCGAGAATAGTTTGGGATAAAAAATGCCAGTCAGCTGACTGGCATTTTTATTGGGACAGAGTGCCGCTTAGTGGCTGTCGACCCAGACAAACTTGAGCACGAACAGCAGGGCTACCACCAGCACGCAGGGGTTGATTTCGCGCCAGCGGCCGGTGCCCGCCTTCATCACGCAGTAGGAGATAAAGCCCACTGCGATCCCCTCGGTGATGGAGAAGCTGAACGGCATCATCACCGCGGTCATAAAGGCCGGTACCGCTTCGGTCAGATCTTCCCACTTCACCCGGGTCAGCTCGGAGCACATCAGCACGCCCACATAAATGAGGGCGCCAGCGGCGGCATAGGCCGGCACCATGGCGGCGACTGGGGAGAAGAAGATCGCCAGCAGGAACAGGATGCCGACCACGATGGCGGTCAGACCGGTACGGCCGCCAACGGCAACGCCGGAGCTGCTCTCGATAAAGGCGGTAACCGAGGAGGTGCCCATGAAAGCGCCGCCGACGGAGCTGACGCTATCGACCATCAGCGCCTGCTTCATGCGGGGGAAGTGGCCGCGATCATCGGCCAGCTTGGCGCGGTTGGTGACGCCAATCAGGGTGCCGGAAGAGTCAAACAGGTTGACCAGCATAAAGGAGAAGATGATCCCGGCGAGGCTGATGTCGAGCGAGCCCATCAGATCCAGCTGGCCGAACACCGGTTCGATGCTGGGGGGCATGGAGACGAAGCCCTTGAAGGTGACATCGCCAAACAGCCAGCCCAGCGCCGTGGTGACCACGATGGCGATCAGCACGGCGGAGTGGACGCCGCGAGCGGAGAAGATGCAGATCAGGAAGAAGCCGAGCAGACCCAGCAGGCAGGGCAGGGAGGTGAGGTTGCCCACGGTCACCATGGTTGCGGGGCTGGCCACGACGATCCCGGCGTTGTGCAGGCCGAGCAGGGCGATCAGCAGACCGATACCGGCGGTGATGCCGACCCGCAGGGTGAGCGGGATGTTGCCGATCAGCCAATAACGCACCCGCAGCAGGGTGAGGATCAACAGACCCATGGCGCCCCAGAAGATGGTGCCCATACCCACTTGCCAGGAGTAGCCCATACCGGCCACGACCACGAAGGCGAAGAAGGCGTTGAGGCCCATGGCGGGTGCCAGCGCGATGGGCAGGTTGGCCAACAGGCCCATCAGGATGCTGCCGATGCCGGCGATGAGGCAGGTGGTGACAAAGACTGCCTGGGTGTCCATGCCTGCCGCAGAGAGGATCTGCGGGTTGACGAACACGATGTAGACCATGGTCAGGAAGGTAGTGATGCCGGCGATCACTTCGGTGCGGGCGTTGGTGCCATGGCCCTTCAGGGCAAACAGGCGCTCAAGCAATCCTTGCCCGGCAGCCTGTGTGGGGGCCTGTTGTGGTTGATTCATGTTGGATTCCAATAGGTGACGTGAAATAAGCAGCAGGCGAGCGGGCTCCCATTCATTCGGGAGTGATGGCCCTGTTTCTGGTGGAGAAGTAACCAGACTCGTCCTGATACCGTGACAGCGCGCACATTTTTACACAGGCGACGCCGTTTACAAACCCCGGATCTGCGAAGCAGATCAATGAATGGAGCAAAAGATCAAACGTTTGCTTTTTCGCCAACAAAAAAGGTTCTCGTCGGAGAACCTTTTTGGCGCAGAGAGGGCAGAGATCAGAGAGTTTTGAAGTAGCGTTCGACCAGTTGGGCCAGCACCGAGTCGAGCCGGTCTTGAACCTCACCCAGTTCGCGGCCGAAGCGGCGCAGAAAGAGACTGGCCTGCTCTTCGGTCAGTTTGCGTCCCTCGATAAAGAACTCCTGCTCAGGCAGTTGCTTGTCGTAACGGGGGATCAGCACCCAGCTCACCAGCTCGGGTTCCACGGCGGCAAAAATCTTGGCGGCCGCGGCACAGAAGGTCTCTATGTGCTCCTTGCCATCCGGCCCGAGGCAACCCGGTTCAACCCGGATCTGGATGGTGAGTTTTTTCTCTATGGGGGTCGTCATTGTGCTACATCCATGCAAAGGCATCCGTCTAGGATTGTAAGTCAAAAGGCAAGAAAAAGGGGAGCCGAAGCTCCCCTCCACACGCAGTCAGCCCTATTTGGCGATGCGCTTGTCGTGATTGGTGCGGTGCGGCTGGATGGCCACTCGCCCTGCACTGCCAAGTTACTTGGCTATGCGCTTGTACTTGGCGCGGTGTGGCTGGATCGCCTCGGCGCCGTAGGTCTTCTTCTTCCACTCTTCGTATTCGGTAAAGTTACCTTCGAAGAACTCGATCTTGCCCTCATCCTGATAGTCGAGGATGTGAGTGGCGATACGGTCGAGGAACCAGCGGTCGTGGGAGATGACCATGGCACAACCCGGGAACTCCAGCAGGGCGTTCTCGAGGGCGCGCAGGGTTTCGATATCCAGATCGTTGGTCGGTTCATCCAGCAGCAGCACGTTGCCGCCGGTCTGCAGCAGCTTGGCCAGATGCAGACGACCGCGCTCACCACCGGAGAGCTCGCCAACCCGCTTCTGCTGGTCGGAACCCTTGAAGTTGAAGCGGCCGATATAGGCGCGGCTCGGGAACTCGTAGTTGCCGATGCGCAGGATATCCTGACCGTCAGCGACCTCTTCGAATACCGTCTTCTTGTCATCCATGCTGTCGCGGAACTGATCGACAGAGGCCAGCACCACGGTTTCACCCAAGGTGATGGCGCCGGAATCCGGCTGCTCCTGACCCGACATCATGCGGAACAGGGTCGACTTACCGGCACCGTTCGGGCCGATGATGCCGACGATGGCACCCTTCGGAATGGCAAACGACAGATCGTCGATCAGCACCCGATCACCGTAGGATTTGCGCAGGTTGGCCACATCCACCACCTTGTCGCCGAGTCGCGGTCCGGGCGGAATGAACAGCTCGTTGGTCTCGTTGCGCTTCTGGTAGTCGTTGGTGTTGAGCTCTTCGAAGCGAGCCATACGGGCCTTGGACTTGGCCTGACGCCCTTTCGGGTTTTGACGAACCCACTCCAGCTCTTTCTCGATGGACTTGCGACGGGCCGCTTCGGAACTTGCTTCCTGCGCCAGACGGGCGTCCTTCTGCTCCAGCCAGGAGGAGTAGTTGCCTTCCCACGGGATACCTTCGCCGCGGTCCAGCTCCAGGATCCAGCCCGCCACGTTGTCGAGGAAGTAACGATCGTGGGTGATGGCCACAACAGTGCCTTCGTAGTCGTGCAGGAAGCGCTCGAGCCAGGCCACGGATTCCGCATCCAGGTGGTTGGTCGGTTCGTCCAGCAGCAGCATGTCCGGCTTTTCCAGCAGCAGACGGCACAGTGCCACCCGGCGGCGCTCACCACCGGAGAGGTGCTTGATCTTGGCATCCCAGGCCGGCAGGCGCAGGGCATCGGCCGCACGCTCCAGCTGGTTTTCCATGTTGTGGCCACCCTGGGCCTGGATGATGGCTTCCAGCTCGCCCTGTTCGCGGGCCAGCTTGTCAAAGTCGGCATCCGGGTCGGCGTAGGCCGCATAGACCTCGTCCAGACGGGCCATGGCGCGCTTCACTTCGCCAACGGCCTCTTCGACCGCCTCGCGTACGGTCTGCTCCGGATCCAGCTTAGGCTCCTGCGGCAGGTAGCCAATCTTGATGCCGGGTTGCGGGCGGGCTTCCCCTTCGATCTCGGTGTCGATGCCCGCCATGATGCGCAGCAGGGTGGATTTACCGGCGCCGTTCAGACCCAGCACGCCGATCTTGGCGCCTGGGAAGAAGCTCAAGGAGATGTTCTTGAGAATATGACGCTTGGGCGGCACTACCTTGCCGACCCGGTTCATGGTGTAAATAAATTGAGCCATTGGCTAATTCTCTTTAATTTACAGATTGTTATGGTGTTTGTTTAAATTCTTGGGGCTGTATTGGGGCCAAATCTAAAAAGCTTGCCCCAATCCTGCCCCAAACCCGATCCGCTTCATCGCGGTCTTGTTCGGGGATCCATTTGCCATAAACTGTGCGGACCATGGTGCTGTCTTCGTGCCCAAGGTATGACGCTACCCATTCAAGGTTTGCGCCAGCGGTCAGCATCCAGCACGCAAATGTATGACGCATATGGTATTGGGTTCGGCGGCGAATGCCAGCCCTCTTTATCAGACGATCCCATTTGTCACCCAACGTGAATGCTGTGTAGCAAATGCTCAAACCAGGGGTCTTGCTGGTTACGTCAGGGCTAATGACGAACGTGACCTTCTCATCTATCTGCCGGCGATCCCTCAAGGTCTTCTTGATGTAGTGGGATTGGCGCATGGCAGTCATTGGCCGTAAGCGCTTCAACGCCTCAATAGCTGGCGGAAGAAGAGCAATCGTCCGCTCATGGCCGGTCTTCGGTACCTTGAAGTTGCGGCTCTGGGTAATGTTGCGGCGGATCTGGATCTCGCCGCGTTCGAGGTCAATGTCCTCCCATGCCAGTGTGCAGAGCTCCCCAGTTCGCATGCCAGTCCAGCAAGCGAGTTGTATCCACATTGCATCCATATCGTGCCTGGCAACCTCTTGCAGGCGCCGGAACTCATTTTGATCAAACGGGTCAGGTTTATCCCTGATCACCTCCACCTTGGTCAGCACTGATGACAGGTCTTGGTGGGTGTAGCCATTCTGCTTGGCGAAGTTGAACAGGCCAGCGGCCACCATCATGTAGTAGTTGACCGATCTGGGGGCCAAAGGTTTGCTGGTTCTGTCGCGTGGCTCTGTCATCAAGAACCGCCGCCAGTGCTGCAGGTCTTCAGTTCTGAAGGTACTGACGATTCTGGTGTGGTCTAGGTCGGTAGCCATCATCCCAAGGATTGAGCGATAGCGGCCGCGGGCATTGTCACCGATATCCACATCCTTGATCTTCAGGTAGTGCTCAACTAAGTCGCCAAGTGAGATGTCCCTGCTTGCTGTCGTGCCTGCGAACCGATGGGCATTCTTGCTATCAGGGAAGTACTTGACATAATCGAACACGCCGATGGCGATTTCGTGCAGGATGGCCTCCCGTTTTCGGGAGGCATACTTGATATTGGCTTTGGTGGCCGGCATATTGAGCGTTTCTCGGCAACGCTTGCCGTGGAAGCGGAAGTCAATGCGCAAGCTCTTGCCGTGAAGCTCGACGCCTGGGGTGATCGCAATTATGTCAGTCAGTTCTTGGTTCCGGTCAGCCAATCCTCATATCTCCGCCAGTGATAGACATACTTCCCATCAGGGGCCATTTTATAGTGAACCCCCTCTATTAGCTGGCCCTTTTTCCGCTTCTCACTAATCGCCTTCTCAGTGTACCCGAACATCTCCCCCAAAATCCTCGGCAGAACCCAGTTAGGGCGTTCCATCACAACGACTTTTTGATGCATTTGCGTCTCCATTCCGCTTCACGGCGAGCAGGGCGGCTGCAGCGAGCCGCAGGTTGATCTGTCCGAGTCTCAGATGCAGTTCATCAGCGCGGGTGCCCGGACGTAGCCAGGGTGATGTCGTTGACAGCACCGCCGCTTGGCATGTAGCGCACTTCTGGATCCTGGCCAAGGTTGCCGTTCAGGATGAATTTGTTAATACCGCGTCTCATCAATAGACCTCCATGGCCTGATAGCGTTGCTGGAACTCGGAGTTCACCTGCTTCCATTGCGGGTCATTGGCCATCTTGAGGCAATTAATACGGCGAGCCATGGCGAACTGTGCTTTGCCCGACATGTTGGCGCTGGTGGCGTGATGCTGGGCCTTCTTGTAGGAGAGGGCGGCATCGATGTAGCTCGCGGCCTGCTCCTGTTGGATGGCTTGTTTGAGGTCATCCCGGTAATTGCGTTGGTAGAGTCTGATATCCATCGTGTCCTCCCGGACAGTCGTTGTTACATCACAGCCAGAGTGGCCAGAAACAATGTGGTGCTAACCAAGATGGCCAGCCCTTCAATCAACTCCCTCTTCACGTTCCTGATACTCCAGCTCGTTGAAGTTGAGATACTGGGCTGGCGCTTGGTCGATGGCGGCCAACCTGATCTGCTGTGGGGTCATCGGGTGGTGTGCCTCGATGGTACCGGTTAGGCGATCTGGCGTAGCCCCCAGCTCGATGGCGGCATTCAGGGTGTAGTGATAGCGGTGCATCTGCCTGCTCCTTTGGTGGTGTCTATCTGCCAGCGGTACCCTCCGTGTTTCTCCTGCTGGCCGGCAAGGCAGCGAGTGATGCCAACCCTGACAAAGCCGCCCTTGGTCTCGGCGTCGGTGACACTATCGAACCGAACCACCTGATCCCCGCAAGTGCCAACGACTGGGGTCTTGCGCCACTGCGGCGGCTTCACTGCATCCACATAGAGGCGGCGGGTATGTCGGCCACGGCCGTTATCTCCAACTAGGCAGAAGTGCTCAACCCGGGTAGTGAAGCGGGACTCTCTGTGGATCTGGCCTATCGCAATGCTGGCCTTACTGACGGTGAGGGCGAATTCGGCAGCCACTTCAGCGCTGATAGCACCCTCTGATCTGGCATGCACCCATTCTGCAACTTGTTGGATGAGGCTCATGCTGCCTCCCCGTCGTTCAGTGCCAGCATCAGCTGCTCTTCATTCGGATTCAGCAGATGCTTTGCCATCCGGGTGGCGTGGCTGAGCGTGTGCTCTTCATTGGTATCACCATCCAGCAGATCGCGGATGTAGCCGGCGAGTAGTCGGGTGTTGGCTGGGGTGAGCAGATTGGCCTCATCAATCTGATAGATGACCGTCTTGATTGCCGGAAACTGCTGCCAATCCTGGAGTGGTTCGACGCCTGTCGTGATGGTGGTGAGCGTCTCCGATGCTGCTGGCAGTGTAATTACTGGGCTGGTGGCCTCGATGGTTTGGCGGGCGGCTATGTTGAGCGCTACCGCTTGACGATGGATCATGTCGAGGATGAGCTGGCCGGTGGTGATCAAGTCATCCCGGCGCAGGCTGGCCTCTGGGCGGCGCTCGCCTTGCCAGCTGGTATCGAAGATCACCACGGCAGAGGCAAAGCCGCTTGAGCTAGGTTTGTCCTTCTTCGGATCGCGGGGGACATACCAGCTCGGTACCTCAAAGCCGATGCGGCCGCTGATGAACTGGATAAAGTCGGCATCCTCCGGCCACCAGGTTTCGCTGGTCGCGGCCTTGATGAGCAGCATGATCTTGGCGCCAAGATCCCGTTGGTCGCGGCAGTAGTTGAGGATGGCCTCCATCCCAGTGATGGCATTGCCGTCGGCATCCACGCAGGGGCGGGAGTAGGGCGGGTTGGCGAAGGCGGCCCCCCCAAGGCGGCGCAGGTCGGCGGCCAGATCCTGGGTGAGAGCGTTGTCCTCGGCGTCGTAGTAGTTCGGCAAAAGGGTGTTGCAATCGTCGGCGAACATATCGAGTACGACCGGCCCCAGGGTGGGGGCGAATTGGTGGAACAGGCCCCAGGCCAGCGCTTTGGGTGTTTGCCACTGGTCGCCGATCTGTTTGAGTTCGTGGTCTGGCTGTGCTTGCAGGAGGGCCAGAGCCTCGGCGTAATGATTCATGTATCCCTCATCAATCAGTTGCAATCCGTCCCCCGGATCAGGGCTTGGCCTTCTTGGCCGATACCGCCTTCTTCGCAATCTTGGCTACTGCACGGGCCGCCTTGAGGCACTCATCGAACACCTTCCCCTTGGCAAAGCTGGGTGTCCGGTTGAAATGGCGTTTCGCTTCTGCAACACCGAGCGAGATCGCATGGTCAGGGAATTGCTCTTTCTCCAGCGTTGCCTTGATGTGCTTGGCAATGAACTCGTTTGGGTGCATTGATGCCTCCGCCATTTCTTAAACTGGTCTCATCACACAAGCGACAGGCAAAGGGAGTCCGTGACCCGCTGATGGGCCGCTATCGCTTGTGGGATAAGGGCCCCGTTGCCGGGGCCAGGAGAGAGTTGTAACCACATGTATTGCACTTGTGGTGATGGTTGAGCACTTCGCAGTGAGTCAGCCGTTCTGGTTGTTGGCACTGGTATGCCCTCACGGGCAGCCCTACCTATCGAAACGGTCGCCTCTCGGCGAGGGCCTTGGTGGCGATTCACAGCGTGACCAAGGCATCCGCTTAACCCTGCGGTGGGGTATTGTGATGGCACTTCCCATCGGCTACTTACTGCGGGTCACCACATCTCAGTTGGCCTTGGTCACCGGTTCACTCGCCAGCCACGTTGTCCGCGGCTGTCCCCTGCAAAACCAACTGAGTTATGTCCTGGCCTTTTACATCGCCAGGGCGGATGGGTTTTCGTACCCCATGGGGCCTACCGCGGTCGGTTTCCTCACCGCTGCTACTGCCATGGCTGGGGAGCTTGCGTCGTAGTTACGCTCCCATTGACGGCCTGGTTATCCAGTTACGACGCCAAAGTTGGTTGGTGATAGATGGCTATGACCTCTGAATTTCTGCTCCTGGCGCAGATGACTTACTGCTTGCCTAATCACCGATATGTTCCAGGCCTTTCACCTGGTGGGTTGCTGGGGAGTCATTCCCGCCACTCGCTTTGCTCGATGTGGCTTTTCCAGTTGTTAGCCCGGTTTATCCCCAAGCAGTCCGTTGTCACCGCTGCCAGTGTTGTGCTGGTCCTCTGGCTGGGGGTCTTTGCACCTGACATAAGACAATAATCACGCTACGTGGTTTTCGTGTCAACACTAAATGTGTTTATTTCGAATAAAAGAAAACCCGTGCAACACGGGTTTGTGATTGTGCGGTTGGAGAAGCGTTATTCTGGGGTATAGGAGCCAATCACTACACCGCAAACTTTAGCCGGCTCTAGATGGTCATTAATGGTGTAGCGCGGGTTCAAGGCTTTGAGATAGGTTTTACCCATTTCGTTTTCGGCCAGTTCTTTGAAGGTGCAACTGCCATCTTCCAAGCTGGCAATCACTCTCAATCCGGATTTCGGGGGATGATCCGGGTCTACAAAGATGACCGTCCCTTCGGGGTAGCTGCGTTGCCCGTGTGGGTTCGTCATGGAATCACCACGAACTTTTAACGCGAAGGTGCGTGGGCCCGCCTTGGGATTAGGGCAGGCGTAATATTCTAGGTCTTCGTTGGGAAGCTCAAAAGAATCTGCGAGGCAAAATTCACCCGCCTGTACCCAGGAAATCAAAGGCACCATCTTTATGTCATTTTGTGAGAGCGGGGATAATTCAATCAACCGCTCTGAACTTGCAGTAGTGGTACCAAATAAAATGACCTCTGGACCAACCCCCAGAGCTTTAGCCAGCACAATTGCATCATCTGCGCTGATCTTGCGAGTCCCCACCTCATAGTTACCCACGCGTGACTGCGATGCCCAGCCACATTTCTCGGCAAGAGCCGCTTGGCTAAGACCCCATTTTTCTCGAAGAGCTTTAAGCCGCTCTCCACGGGCTAAGTGTTCATTTGTCATACTGCATATTTTTATCACGTTATGTGATACCCATCACTCACGATACGTGTTTACTATTGAACACGATGCGTGTTTAATGTGTTCGTGGACAGGAGATCATTAGTGAACCGAATAGCTGAAATCAGAAAAACATTGGGTAAAACCCAAGCTGAATTGGCCAAAGCAGCGGGTTGGCGCGTGTCGAGGATTGGCAACTATGAGCTGGGGCTCAGAACCCCAGGACTTATTGAGAGCCGATGTATTGTCGATGCGCTCAATGCTATTGGTGCCAGATGTTCGCTCGAAGACGTTTTTCCGCCCGGCAACTAACCAGAGCATGAGGTCATCATGGCAGACACCACAGATAAAACCACGTTAAACCCCGGTTCTGTTTTGCGCACCGATGTATTGGCTGCCGCCTATCTGCTGGGACAAGCCACAAACATCAGTGATCTTGCTCGCAAGTTAGGCAAGAGCCCGGTGGTGTTGGCCAACAAGATGAATCCGGATTGCGATAGCCACCACCTCAACTTGGGGGAAGCGGTAGCCGTCACCGAGTTGGCTGATGACAACCGCATTTTGGAGGCATGGGCCGCGGGGCGCGGTCTGATGCTGGTCGCGAGGCCTCATGGCTCTGTCAGTGATGATGATCTGGTGGAGCAGGTGCTGTTGGCTCAGTCCGTATTCGGCAAGCTGATGCAGGCCATTCACGACGCCCGGGTTGACGGAGTTATCGACAGGATGGAGCAGGGCCAGATTGAACGGGTAGGCACTCTGGTTGCCGAGCAGGTGATGGGGCTGATCAGCAGCACCGGCGCCAATGTGCGCCCGCTGCCGACAATCGCCAGCAAGTAGATAAAGGCGGCCCCGCGCTGCGTCAACAGCCGGGGCCATGGTTCAAACATCACAACAGGATGTGAACATGAAAGATCTTATCCAACCGCGCTCAGTCAGGCAAGTAATGCCGCAACTGCAGTTTGTTAACGGGTACCGGCTCGTGGTGATGGGACTGTCGTTACCCATCAGTGCCGATCAGGCAAGGATGGTTTTTGCCCAATTGCAGCACATGGGAGGTCGCCATGGGTGAAGTGATCAGACTGGCGGTCCCAATGGCTGCACCAGCCCGAAGGAAGGTGTGCAACATGAGTGACAACCGTCGCAGCGGCTATGTGGTGTGCTGGCGCTCGTTGCTACAAGCAGACTGGGCCCGCAATGCCACCAAGCTGGCAGCTTGGATGCGGTTGATCAGCATGGCGGCCTATGAGGCTGGCCCAGTGCGTTACAAGGGTCGTGACTGGCATCTGCTGCGGGGCCAGTTGGTGATGAGTGCCACCGAGCTGGGGCAACTGCTTCATGACGAGCGAGGTCGTGGGCTCGACAAAAAGGGCGCTGAGCGACTGCTGGCATGGTTTGCCAAAGAAGAGATGATCGAGCTTCACGGCACCCCCTGGGGCACCATCATCGAGATCTGCAACTACGACGACTATCAGGCCACCGTGCAGCCCGTTGCCAACAATTGCGAATCGTTCGCAACAGGGCAGTTTGAGGGCGCGACAAAGGGGACACCCATCGGGGTGCCGACCGGGGCGCTGAGTGTCCCGCCCAACCCCTTGTCTGGCGTGGCTTTGAATGGGGGATATGGGGCGCCCACTGTCCCGCCCATCGGGGTCCCGACCGTCACGACAACAGAACAAGAAGTAAAAGAATTAGATAGTACAGAGGATCTTAAACAGATCTCTTGTGCGGTTTGTTAAGAAACCGGACGAGACCAGAAGCGCAAGACCACTCTGGTGGTGAGTCCAGAAGCCAAGGCGGTGCTGGAACACTTCAACGCGGTGGCCGATCGCCGTTATCAGGCCAAACCTACCACCCTGCAGAACATCAACGCCCGTCTGGCTGACGGCTACGTGGTTGCTGATCTGCAACTGGTGGTGGACTTCAAGACCGCGCACTGGGCTGCAGACCTCAAGATGAGTGAATACCTGCGCCCGATGACAGTGTTCGCGCCGCAGAAGTTCGACGGCTATCTGGCCGCAGCCAAGCGCTGGGATGCCATCGGTCGCCCGCGCTGCGTGAACGGCGAGTGGGAGGGGTTTGAGCGCAAGCGTCCCATGTCCAATCTGGCGCAGGCCCAGCAGCAAGCCCAGGCGTTCATGGCTGCAACAGGAGGGGTTGGCTATGACGATAACACCATCCTCTGACGTGGCTGTGTTGCACCAAGGCTGCTTACCTGCCGAACAGCGCATTGCCGACCCGATCGCATTGTTCCTGGCCAACGAGCTGTTCCCGATGATGACGGCGTTCTGGCCAGCCAGTGCGAACCAGCTGGATAGTAACGCCAGCGCGACTGCCCAGGCTTGGGCACTGATGATCAAGGGGTTTCCTGTCGGTCAGGTTCGTGAGGCGGTGCTGCAGTTGGCAGAGGATGCCGATCGGCAATTTGCCCCCAGACCTGCCGAAGTGAAGGCGGCGATCCTGCGGCGGGTTCCCGTGGTCAAGGTCGCCTCAGTTGGCTGGCAGCTCTCGATGCGAGCTTGTGAAATGCAGGCAGTGGCGCGGGTTTATGAGCGTGAACATCGAGTGATCGATTCGCTGGTGCAGGCTGAGTTGATTCATCTGCTGGCCGAGCTGCGCCAGCGTGGGGTCACGGTGACAGGGAGGATGATGTGATGGCCGGCCAATTCAACGCAAATGCCGAGCGCGATGTGCGTGAGGCGAAGTTCTGCAGGGTCGCTATCTATCCGCCTGTACGGGGCTGGGTGGGGGAGCAGGTTCATCTTGAGGTGTCGAACTCGCAGGAAACGCTTGGCAAGACTGATGCGGCGACAGATGCCGGTTATTACCTGGTATGGGATGGTGCCGAGGAAGCTCGGGCAGAAGCGGCGCGGATCCGGGGCAAGGCGGTCGAGCTGGTGAGGGTAGGGGCATGATGCACTACTACGCCCAGCATACGGCGACCAGAAACTGGTTTGCGCCGGTATTGACCATCGATGAGGTGGAGAAGGCCAGAGAGGCGGGGATCCCGATGTTTATCGCGCTCTACCTGATCGGTGAATCTGGCTTTGGTTCGGTCGCTGAGCATGCGGCCCAAATCGTAGGGGATGCGCTTGAACGCGCTGCCCATCGTACCACCACCGGGAGGGGGAGGAACTGATGAGTATTGGATGGATGTTTTTGGGGTTGGCATTGGCCTGGCTGGCGTTTCTGGTGATGTTAGTTATCACATTGCGCCAGTGGTTGGCAGAGGATGTGGGGCCGGAGCTGGATTGGGACGAGTTCGAGGATGAGCCGCGCCTGGTGTCTACCTGCCGTGAGCTCAGCGAGCTGGCAGCAAAGACTAAGGAGGCCAGTCATGGTTAAGGCCTTCTTCCTGTTGATGTATGTGTTTGTGGCGCTGTTTGTGTTGGCCCATGTGCCCTATGAGGGCGGTCTGGGTTGGCAGATGCTGCAAGCGCCGGTGGTATGGATAATCGCGGCTGGTTGGGTGTTGGTGATGTTCCCCCGTCAGATCGTCCGTCTGCTGCTGGCGCCATTGCGAGCCGTTTTGCTGGTGTTGGTGTGGTGCGGCACCCTGTTACTGGCGTTGACCAAGGCAGTCTTGGTGATGCTTAACCGTATGAATCGCGATCTGGCCGGGGAGGCCCATCATGACCGTTAAATCGAAAGAGCTGACTGAGCAGGGCCTGATCGACCTGGCCGGCGTGAAGGTGTATATCGCTGGGCCGATGAGTGGCTTGGCCATGCTCAACCGGCCAGCGTTCTTTGCTGCTGAAGCCTATTTGCAGGGTCAGGGAGCGCGGGTGATGAACCCTGCTGTGCTGCCGGATGGCTGGGATCATGATGCCTACATGCGGATCACCACACCGATGATGATGGAGTGCGATGCAGTTGCCTTCTTACCTGGCTGGCAGCAGAGCAAGGGATCGCGGCAAGCATTCACCCGGGCACGAGCCTTTGGGCTGGATCTACTGCAGCTTGATATGGAGGTGGTGGCTGACGAGCCATGAGTGAGGCTGCATCTGCCTCTGGTTGTGTAGGTAATCTGCCATTTTGTTTCCATCACGTAGGGTGATTGTTGGCTGTATAAATAAACAGTATTATTTGGTAGCTAAACCTTACCCATGACAATCGGGAGAGTGACATGCAGGTGTTGAGTTTTGACAGTGAGGAGTTTGGCAAGGTACGGCTGATCCAGGAGGACGGCCGAGTGCTGTTCTGCGCGGTGGATGTGTGCAAGGCCCTGGGCTACAGCAATGCGCGGGATGCAGTGCGTCGCCATGTGGATGAGGGGGATGTCGTGAAACGCGACACCCCTACAACCAGTGGTGTTCAGGAGGTTTCTTTCCTCGATGAAGGCGGCGTTTATGCCTTGATCTTCGGCAGCAAGTTACCTGCCGCTCGGGCATTCAAGCAATGGGTAACTGGCGAGGTGTTGCCCTCCCTGCGCAAAAGCGGTCAATACCAGGTGGCGATCCATTCGCCGGTCAATGTGGACGCAGTGCAGGTTGAGCTGCTATTTGCCGAGACGGCGGCCCGCATGCTGAATGTCAGCAACGCCGGCAAGCTGGGGATGTTGCAGAATATCCAGCGCCAACATGGGCTGCCGAACCTGCTACCCAGC
Source organism: Aeromonas aquatilis (assembly GCF_054052405.1). Taxonomy (NCBI): domain Bacteria; kingdom Pseudomonadati; phylum Pseudomonadota; class Gammaproteobacteria; order Aeromonadales; family Aeromonadaceae; genus Aeromonas; species Aeromonas aquatilis. The sequence goes on from NZ_JBSTYP010000047.1 coordinate 18,755, forward strand.
TATGCCATCGACGCACCAAGCGATGCCACGGACGGCAGTTCACGGCCGACTTTCTCTGCCACCGAAGGGCTGAGGTTGCACCGGGTTGCGATGGGAGTGCGCTGCTTTAATGCCTTGCTCGAATCCAAGGGCCTGCTTGCCAAGATGAGCCGGCCATCCAGCAAGGCCCCGGACAAGCAGAAAGAGTTCTGGGCGATCACGCCAAAGGGGCTGCTGTTCGGCAAGAACATTGTGGATCCGCGCTGTCAGCGTGAGACCCAGCCGCACTGGTTCCAGAGCCGTTTTGCCGATCTGTTGGCCAAGGTTGGGCTGGGACAAGTGGCGGCCTGAAACTGACCATTTAATTGAGGATCTGGACGTATGAGTAATCCAAGTTTGGTCGCAGTGGTGGATATTGAGACCCTCGCACAGGGTCATGATGCGGTGATCGGCACCATCGGGGTGGTGATTGTGGATGTGGCGCAGCTGCGTGCCGTGGATGAGTTCTACTGCCGGGTGGATCTGGCGCAGGGCCGACAGCGTGATGATGACACCATGGCATTTTGGGAGCGGCAGAAGATAGAGAGTCCGGTGGCATGGGAGGAGATGTTCGGCAATGCTGGTCGGCTGTTCCTGGTGGATGCGCTGAAGGCTCTATCTAACTTCTTGGGTCGCTATTTTGACAAGGTGGCCGCGGTGGAGCTGATGGGCAATGGCAGCGAATTCGACAACGTGCTGTTGGCTGATGCCTACCAGCAGTGGGGTGTTGACCAACCTTGGTGGTTTCGTGGTAACCAGAGCCTGCGCACCGTGGTGTGGATGGGGCGGCAATTACTGGGCATCGATCCCAAGTATCAATTGCCCTTCGAGGGGTGTCGCCACCATGCCCTGCACGATGCCCGTCATGAAGCGGCATACCTGATCCACATTCTGACCGGCTTCAAGCAGGGGCTAGCCGGGGGCGAATTAGCAGGCTATGACATTGGATCTGGCGCGATTTCCTGAGCAGGAACGCCAGAAAGTAGAATTGGATAAGCAGGCGGCTTGGCTGGTTTGGCAGTGCCGCCGACATTTGGCAACCCGAGATGATGTTGCCAAGGCCATCACCCGTCAGCCAGAGGAATACCGGACGTATTTCCTCGAACGGCTGAACTATTACCGTGAGGTAAAGGGGTCACATGAGCAAGTTTACTAGCCGCAGCGCGGCCAGAGCACACCATTTACAGCAGCAAGCCAGCAACCCGGCTGGTGCAGCACTTAACGAGAGTGCTGCGCTGTTCCGCTCCATTGACACGTCTTGCCCGGGCCTGACTGCAGTAGAAGCGGCCCGCCGGGTCATTGCCTCTGAATCACTCGCCGTACGCCGTAGCGCAAGTTACCAGTTGCTGGCTCGCCTGGGCCCGCTGCTCGATAAGCTGGAGATGGTGGAGAAGCTGGGATGATGCCAACCTATCCGGTGTTTGTGCCTGCCATGGGGCTGGTGCTGCTGGAGGTGGGAGAGGGGCTGGTTGCGTTGCGCTCCTCTCTTGGTAATCGTCCGGCGGTGTTGGTCCCTGCCTGCGAAAAGGGCGATCTGCTGGTGCAGTTCCCTGAGCTGGCCAGCGCTCTGCTAGATCCTGCCATCGTTAACGCTGCCGGTGGCGAACTGGCCTTGCGTGGTGTGGGTCAGTGCTTGATCGGCGAGGGCTGCATTGGTGAGTCGGTCACCGCCCAGATAGGTGGCCTGCCACTGCCCCTGTGCTGGCATCACGATAACGAGTTCCGTGACGGCCAGTTGCCAATTAACCTTGCCAAGTATTCCCCTGCCATTGCGCGAGCGGTGTTAACCCGGGTAGCGGGCTGGTGCGGGGTGTCGCTCCCCCAGTTGCAGGCGCGGGATCTCTGTTGGTGGGCGAGCGTGTTCAAGGTGCAAGGGTTACTGCCGACCGAGGTGGTTCGCCATGCCTGTCGCTTGTCACCACTGGAGCCTGAGCGAGTGTTGCGCCCCGGGCGTGGCTATCGAGAGACTGATGCTCGCTATCGGGTGAGCCGACCCGAGCTGATGGAGCAAGACCCGCTCGCCGAGCTGCGCAGCCGGATCCGCGTCAAGCCAGCAGTGAAGGCCATTGACCCAGAGCCGCCGATGTTGCATATCCCCAGACCGAAGATGAAGCGCTGGGAGTCTGCCGCCTATCTGGCGTTCGTGCGCCAGCTGCCGTGCGTGGTGACCGGCAAGACCGATGGCATCGAGGCGCACCACATCGTGGGTCACGGGCTGAGCGTGATGGGGAGCAAGGCCCATGATCACCTGACCTTTCCGCTCTGCCATGACGCACACATGGAATTGCACAACAAGGGTTGGCAACAGTGGGAGAAAGCCCACGGCAGTCAGCTGGTTCACGTCGTGATGACGTTAAACAAGGCCGCCGGCCTGGGAGTGTTTGGATGACGCCATACAGTGGAAAGACCGACGGTGGGCAACGGGTGAAGGCACGGGCCCGCCCGCAGCCAATACCGGGCACCATGAACAAGACCGAGCAGGCCTATGCCAGCCACCTGCGCACCTTGATGCTGGCGGGGGAGGTGAACTCTTATGAGTTCGAGCCGCTCAAGCTGCGGCTGGCGGACAAGACCTTCTACACCCCTGACTTTATGGTGGTGCGCAAGGATGGCCTGATCGAACTGCACGAGGTGAAGGGGTTCTGGGAGGATGACGCCCGGGTCAAGATCAAGGTGGCGGCCAAGCAGCACTGGATGTTCACCTTCGTCGGGGTACAGCGCAAAGGCGCCAACTGGTCACTGGAGGCATTCTGATGCGGCTTGAATATGCTCTTTCAATTGGGGAACCGCGTTCGGTCATGCTTCAGGCCATTCAGTCTCGTTCTACCGGCCCCTCTCACCTTACTCAGGCCGATGTGCTGGGGGCGCTTGGGCTGGTGCAGAAATACGAGGGCGTGGGGTTAGCGCTGATGATGGCCCGTTACACAAAAGATAGGGCCAGCTATCGCAAGGCGGTGATCGGGGTGATGGCACACTGCAGCAAGCAGGCCCCCAAGTATGTGGGCGCTATCAAGTCACGAGGTCATGCAATGGCCCTGAAAACCATTGCTGCACTGGCTGTTGAACACTATTGCCGCACCGCGGATACCCCGGATGCCGCTTGTCAGTGTAAGGGGAGGGGGAATGTGCGGGATATGGAGGCATTCCGATTGCACGGCAAGCCCATCGACAAGATCTGCCCGCGCTGTGGCGGTACCGGCCTGCGCCCCATCCCGAGCACTCAAATCCGACGAGTCATCGAGCCACGACTGGGCACCCTGAGTCGCGGTGAGTGGGAGCGGCAGTGGTACCCGCTCTATCAAGCGGTGCTGGCTTGGTGTCATGTGCAGGAGAGCGAGGTGGCTGCGTTCTATCGGCGGGTGACTCAGGGTTAATCCAGAACCTGGTAGTGGAAACCTGGCCTGCCTCGTTGATGTCATTGGTATTTATTTGATCCGCTGCAAACTTACTCTCTGTTTGCTCTCGCGTGGGACTCACGTTGCAGTATTATGCTCATTCGGCAATCGAGGCATCAGCCAGCCCGCCCATGCTCTACTCATTCTCTCGTCTGCGCCGCTATAAATTTTCATAGCGAGCCAAGGCGTTTTAGACAGGAAACAGAAAATGCAATTCGTCACCCACGGCCCCGACATACCTGATGCGCTTCTACAGGCTCACGAAGAAGGTCGAGTGGTGTTTTTCTGCGGTGCTGGCATTTCTTACCCAGCAGGGCTGCCCGGTTTTTCAGGACTCGTGGATAGGCTCTATCAAGAACTCTCTGTTTCGCCAGACCCTGTGCAGCAGTCTGCGATAAAGGCGGGGCAGTTTGATACAGCAATAGGCTTGTTGGAAGCTGATCTCGTCGGTGGTCGGGAAATGGTGCGGCGCTCGTTAGCGACCATCCTGCAGCCGAACCTTTTGTCCCGAAACGCTACTACGACACATGAAGCCCTGCTTGCACTATCACAAAATAGTGATGGCTGTACTCGACTCATCACAACCAACTTTGACCGCGTGTTTGAGGAAGTTAGGTTAGCTAAATCACTTTCAATACCAGATTTCAAAGCACCACTTCTCCCTGTGCCCAAGAAACGGTGGGATGGCTTGGTTTATTTGCATGGAGTGCTGCCTGTAACGCCAACGGCAAGCGACCTGGATCGCTTGGTTTTATCAAGTGGAGACTTCGGCCTCGCTTATTTGACCGAACGCTGGGCTGCCCGCTTCGTCAGTGAGTTATTTCGCAACTTTATCGTGTGCTTCGTTGGTTATAGCATCAACGACCCTGTGTTACGTTACATGATGGATGCTTTGGCTGCAGATCGTTTGTTAGGAGAATCTCCGCCGGAGATGTTTGCTTTTGGTAGCTTTTCCAAAGGCAAGGAGTTGGAGCGAGCTAACGAATGGAAGGCGAAGAACGTAACTCCCATTCTCTATCGTGAGCACCAGCGCCACGCTTACTTACATAAGACCCTGAGGGCTTGGGCAGACACCTATCGAGATGGCTCTCTTGGCAAGGAGCAAATTGTTACCCGCCATGCTTTGACACGACCATCTGCTAGTACAAAGCAAGATGATTTTGTCGGGAGGATGCTCTGGGCTTTGTCGGACAAATCGGGTCTACCGGCGAAGCGTTTTGCCAACTTCAATCCAGCCCCTTCACTGGAGTGGCTGTTGGGGCCATTCGCGCATGAACGCTTCGTTCATGGTGATCTGGCCCGTTTTGGTGTGCCGCCCCAGAGCGAAGTGAATACCAATCTGCGCTTCAGTCTGATTAAGCGTCCCGCGTCCTATGACCGTGCACCTCAGATGTTACTAGTCTCCGGAGGCGAGACTGGTAGCAAATGGGATGACGTAATGTTCCATCTGGCCCGCTGGCTGACACGTCATCTGGATGACCCCAGACTTCTCATCTGGATTGTTGAACGTGGTGGGCAGTTGAACGACTGTTGGCTGTCGCAGATCGAAAGCAGACTGGATTGGGTTGCTGAACTGGAGCGTAATGACAAGACCTCTGAGCTGGATGAAATACGCCTAAACTCACCCAAGGCTATTCCTAGCCCCCTGATGCGCACTTTGTGGTGGCTTCTGCTCAGTGGTCGGGTGACATCACCACGGCGCGAGCCAGATCTGTATCGCTGGCAAGGCCGTTTGAAGTGCGAGGGGTTGACCACCACATTGCGCCTGGAGTTGCGCGAGTTGCTCGCACCCAAAGTGGTTTTGAAAAAACCGTTTCATTGGCCAGATAACGACTCGAAAGGCGATGATGAACCAAGGCGCATCAAGCAATTGGTGGACTGTGAACTCGTACTAGCCGCCGATGACGTACATTCCGCTCTGCGTGATTTAGCCGGCGAGAACTGGACATTTGCCCTGCCGCGCCTGCTGGAAGATTTTCAGCAGCTGCTGCGCGATGCGTTGGATCTGTTGCGCGAGCTGGGTGAGGCTGATGACCATCGTGACAGATCGCACTGGGTTCTCCCGTCAATCACACCACACTCGCAAAATCGGGGCCACCATGATTGGGTCTGCTTGATCGAGTTGCTGCGCGATGCATGGTGGGCGGTATACGGCAATGATAGCGCGCGTGCGATACGAATCGCACAGAACTGGTTTGACTTGCCATACCCCACCTTCAAACGCCTCGCTTTGTTTGCCGCCAGCCAGGATGGTTGTATCCAGCCTGTGCAGTGGCTGGAATGGTTGTTGGCCGATGACGCGTGGTGGCTGTGGTCCACAGAGACTGGACGTGAGGTGTACAGACTGTTCGTTCAGCAGGGGCGACATTTGGCTGGAACCAGTCAAGAACGTCTTGAAGCGGCTATTTTGGCTGGCCCTCCGCGTGAGATGTATCGGGGTAACGTGGAAGCAGAACGTTGGCAAGGTTTGGTGGATCGCTCAGTCTGGCTGCATCTGGCCAAATTGAACGAATCTGGCCTCGCTATGGGAGCAACTGCTGCGGTGCGACTGGCGGAACTATCTGCATCCCATCCGAGATGGCAGTTGGCGACCAATGAAAGTGACGAGTTCGGTATCTGGTGGAGTGGTACTGGTGATCCAGATTTTGATGATAGCAGAGATGTCGATATTGTCCCCCGTAAGCGACAGGAGCTGGTGAAATGGTTGTCAAAGCCGATACAAGAACTGAGTCATTCATATGAAGATACATGGCGAGACGTTTGTCGCACGCGTTTCTTTCACAGTCTGTTATCGCTGAGGGATTTGGCACAGGAGAACATCTGGCCCGCCGGCCGATGGCGCGAGGCGCTGCAGGTATGGGCTGAAGAAGGCAATTTGTTACGTTCCTGGCATTACGCTGCACCGCTGGTCAAGGTTATGCCCGATGCTGTTCTCCAGGAAATTGCCCATGACGTGACGTGGTGGATAAAAGCTGCATCCAAGTCCATCAATTGTTACGAAGATATCATGATGGCGTTGTGCAGCCGTGTGCTTGGACTACCGCTTGAAGCTGGCCTAGGCCCTAGCTCCATTCGTGATGGTGTCGAAATCTATGATCCTGTCGACTCTGCGATTAACCACCCCATTGGATATATCACTCGGGCGATCATTAGTGTGTGGTTCAAACGTAGCCCTGGTGATAATGATCTGCTTCCGGCTGATCTCAAGCCCATCTTTACTACTCTGTGTGACGTGCAGGTGGAACGATTCCGTCACGGCCGAGTTCTCCTAGGAGAGCAACTGATCGCATTTTTTCGAGTGGACCAACCGTGGACCGAACAGCACCTTTTGCCTTTGTTCGGCTGGAGTAATCCTTTCGAAGCAAAAGGTGTATGGGAGGGGTTTCTCCTTTCTCCTCGTTTGTATCCGCCATTGATTACCACCTTCAAGTCACAATTTTTGGATAGTGCAAACTACTATTTCAAGCTTGGCAATCAGCGCCAACAGTTCGTAGCCTTCCTGACCTATGCTGCATTGGGTCCGACCGAGGGGTATACCCTTGGTGAATTTCGATCTGCGATTGGTTCGCTCCCACAGGAAGGCCTGGAGAAATCCGCGCAGGTACTTACCCAAGCCCTTGAAAGTGCAGCCGATCAGTGTGAGGAGTACTGGAAAAATCGTGTGCAGCCGTTCTGGCAACAGGTGTGGCCAAAATCACGCGACCTAGCCACCCCGCGAATCGCCAACTCCTTGGCTTGTTTGGCGATTGCCGCCAGAGGTGAATTCCCGGTGGCTTTAGCTACGGTGCAACACTGGTTGAAACCGATTGAGCGCCCACATTCCGTCGTTCATGAACTTCACGAATCGGGCTTGTGCCAACGTTTCCCTGCGGAGGCAGTGCTGCTCCTGAATGCAGTGATTGCCGAACCACAGTCGGTACCCGAGAAGTTGGAGCAATGCTTGCGTGAAATTGTGCAGGCGTCGCCACAGCTTGGGCAGGATGCCCGTTACCGGCGGCTTCAAGAGCATTTTCGAATGAGAGGCATGTAATTCATCCCACCACCGGCAGTTCTGTCAGCACTGTGGTGTAGCGGGGGCTAAGCTGCTCCCGCTTCATCATCCATTCAGTGTTATCGCTCCCTTTTGCGCCAAAGTAGACCTTCCCTAACCTTCCCTGATTGATTTTGTCGATCACCTGCATCAGTGCCTCGCTGTGGGGTTCCTGCAGGTGATTGGCGAACAGGTCGCCTTGTTGAATACCGATGGGGGTGAAGTCGGCCAGCATGACGCCGCCCTTTTGGTTGCGGTGCCCGTCTCGTCAGGTGTGCTGGAGTTATATGCAGCTGATAACCAACTTGTAAATATTGGTTCGGTTAGCGTTCAATTGTTTGATCTAACCCAAGTTTCACTCCGCTAGGCCTTTTTTTACTGCTCGCGGGTTGTATCATGCCCAATTGGCAATGATGCTGCCTCAATTACTGGCCGTTGTAGCCCAGACTATTTTTATCCAACGCTTCATCATCTTGTTTTCTAGGAAATTCAATGGCCGTCAATCAGGCGAAGATTTTTGAACAGCTCGAGCAACTTACCTGCGAGCTCGATCGCGATGAGTTTATCTACGGTTTTATGACCGCGTTTGATTTCCCTAAGGCGACTCTTACCTTGGTACGGCAAGGTGGTGCTCGAAATGTCGCAAAAGAGCCTGGTCATGTCGCGCTGAAGAACAAGCTTTACTTCCAACCCGCAGCAGAAGGTGCAGATCTCGATGCGCTGTTGGGGTCGCGCTTGAGTGACCCAGCCACCACCAAAAACAAGATCCGTTTTGTTCTGGTTACCGACTTTATCCGGTTTCTGGCGTGGGACACTTTAAGCAAAGAACTGCTCGATATTGAGTTGGAGGAGTTACACAGCAACTATGGCTTTTTCCTACCTTTGGTCGGACTTGAGAAAGCTATCGTCAGCAGTGAAAACCCGGCCGATGTCAAAGCAGCGGAGAAAATGGGCAAGCTGTTCGACCTCATTCGCATTCAAAATGACCTTAGCCAGCCTGCTGACATCCATGCCTTGAATGTCTTTTTGACCCGGTTGCTGTTTTGTCTATTTGCCGAAGATACAGGCATATTTACCAAAGGACAGTTCACCTCTGCTATCAAGAGCTACACAGAGGAAGATGGCCGAGACCTGGACTTTTTCCTCGATCAACTTTTCTCGGTGCTAAACAGCGAACCAGGCAGCTCCAAGAGGCAAAATTTGCCCGTACATCTGACAACATTCCCCTATGTCAACGGTGGACTGTTCTCATCTGATCAACCAGTACCAGAGCTAGGCAAGAAGGGGCGCAGGATCCTGCTTGAATGCGGCACCATGGATTGGAGCGAGATCAACCCGGATATTTTTGGCAGCATGTTCCAGGCGGTGATAGATGTGAATCAGCGTAGCCGCCTAGGTCAGCACTACACCTCCTACAGCAATATCATGAAGGTGATTAAGCCGCTGTTTCTCGACTCGTTGCAGGCGGAACTGGATAAGCAGCTCCAAGTTGCAGTGAACAAACGTGCCAAAGGGCTGCAAGCGTTGCTTGTGCGGATGGGAAATATCAAAGTTTTCGATCCGGCATGCGGTTCGGGCAATTTCTTGATCGTCGCCTATAAGGAGCTCCGCAAGCTGGAGATGGCGGTGATCAAGGCGCTGGAAGCGGTCGACCCGCAAGGGTTTGCCATGAGCGGGCTGCACCTGTCGCAGTTTTATGGTATTGAGATCGACGATTTCGCCTGTGAGATTGCCCGGTTATCGCTGTGGCTTGCCGAACACCAACTCAATAGTCAATGGCAGCAGGAGTTTGGTTTTGCCCCCCCAGCACTTCCTTTGCGTGAAAGCGGCAATATCCACAGTGGTAATAGTCTACGGTTAAACTGGTATCAGGTATGTCCCAAGGGTCCTGAGGATGAGGTGTATGTAATCGGTAATCCACCATTTTTGGGGCACGTTGGACGTAGTGAAGAACAGCGCTCAGATATGGAGGCTGTATTGGGTGATATTAAAGCAGCGAAGGCATTGGATTTTGTAACCTGCTGGTTCTGGAAAGGTGCGCATTATATCAAAAATTCCAAAACAGAGCTTGCCCTAGTGGCCACAAACTCCATTTGCCAGGGGGAGTCATCCGGTACATTTTGGCCGCATATCTTTAACTTGGGTTTGTCAATACATATTGCTTATCCTACCTTTGTTTGGAAAAACAATGCTCGTGATAAAGCTGCTGTTCATGTTGTAATTATTGGTTTGTCAGAACAACCTACACAAAAGCTATTATATCAAGAAGTAGATAATTTTTGGCATTTTCGCAGTGTAAGCAATATCAGTCCCTATCTTCTTGAAGGAAGTAATATCGCTGTTTCAGTGCGCTCTAAGCCAATTTGTAGCGGTGTGTCGACTATGCTAGTCGGAAATATGCCAAACGATGGTGGTAATCTCCTGTTTGACAGCCAAGAAAAGCATGATTTATTAATTAGGGAACCTCAGGCTGAATGCTGGATTAAACGAGTTTTGGGGGCGACCGAATTTTTAAATGGCAAGGAACGTTGGTGTCTTTGGTTAGTCGATGCTACAAAAGATGATATTTTATCCAAGCCTGAAGTATTCAAGCGTGTGTGTAATGTGCAGGCTGTCCGTGAAGCGAGCCCTAGAGCTGCAACAAGAGATTTAGCTGAAACACCACATCTTTTTGGTTTTATTAGTCAATCAAGTTTGGGTAAGTTTATTTTAGTTCCGAAAGTCTCTTCCGAACGTCGGCTGTATTTACCGATTGGGAGTTTTGGAGAAGACACAATATCTACCGATTTAAATTTCATAATACCTGATGGTAGTTCGTATGACTTTGGTATATTAAGCTCACTATTACATAGTGATTGGATGAGATTAGTAGCTGGGCGATTAAAGAGTGATTATCGCTATTCAGTTACTATCGTTTATAACACGTTCCCTTGGCCTGAAGTCACAGACTCACAACGGCAGCAGATCGAACGTTTAGCTGAAGAGGTGCTTTTGACCCGAGAAGAGTTCTCCGGTCGAACCATCGCTGAACTCTATGACCCCGACAAAATGCCAGCCGCTCTGCTGGCCGCTCATCAGGCACTCGATAGAGCCGTTGACAGACTCTACCGTGATCGACCATTCAAGGATGCAGCGGATCGTTTAAGCTGCCTACTGGCTCGCTACGAGGCGCTTGCCGCCCATTGATCAACAACGCTGGCCGAGGGCCGGCGTAGTGTACCCAATATTTGGAAGGATTCACGATGAACAATTTGTTGCATGTGGAGTATGGCCAGACCGGTCAGAGTGCCAGCTTAAACGAAATGGGGATGCGCGAGATGCAGGCGCGTGCGTTTGACGAGCGCAATAGCCAGTATTTGTTGATTAAGGCACCGCCTGCTTGTGGCAAGTCTCGTGCTCTGATGTTTCTCGGTCTCGACAAGTTAGCACACCAGGGGCTGTGCAAGGTGATCGTGGCGGTGCCTGAAAAGTCCATCGGCGGATCCTTCCAGAATACTCGGCTAACCGAATATGGCTTCTTTGCCGATTGGGTGGTGAGCCCGGAAAATAATCTCTGTGTCGATGGCAGTGACAGCGGCAAGGTCAACGCTTTCCAGCGCTTTATGAATGGCGATGATCGCATCCTGGTCTGCACCCATGCCACGCTGCGGTTTGCGTTTAATAAGTTACCAGTGGCCGTCTTTAATGACTGCGTGGTGGCCATCGATGAGTTTCACCATGTGTCGGCGGATGGTGATAACCGGTTGGGAAGCCTGATCGATGACCTGATGAACAAGTCGAACGCCCATATTGTAGCGATGACAGGTTCTTATTTCCGGGGTGATACTGTACCGATCCTGCTCGCTGAGGATGAGGCCAGGTTTACCAAGGTCACTTACACCTACTACGAACAACTCAATGGCTATCAATATCTGAAATCCCTTGGTATCGGCTATCACTTCTACCAAGGGCGTTATATCGATGCCTTGCCGGATGTGCTCGATGCCAGCAAAAAAACCATTATCCATATCCCTAACGTCAATTCAGGTGAGTCGACCAAGGACAAACACGGTGAGGTAGATACCATCCTCGATGTGCTTGGTGAAGACATTGTCGGTGATCCTGCTACTGGTATCTTACACGTTACTGGCAAAGATGGGCGTATCCTCAAAGTGGCCAACTTAGTGGATGATGGCACCGATCGGCCTAAAGTGCAGGCCTATTTGCGGGACATCAAGACGGCGGATGATATGGATATCATCATTGCACTTGGCATGGCCAAAGAGGGGTTTGACTGGCCTTACTGCGAGCATGTGTTGACCATCGGTTATCGCAGCTCGCTGACCGAGATTGTGCAGATCATTGGTCGTGCTACCCGGGATTGCAAAGGCAAGCGACATGCCCAGTTTACCAACCTGATCGCCCAACCCGATGCGCAAGATGAGGATGTTCGGGCATCGGTAAACAATATGCTCAAGGCAATCACGACTTCACTGTTGATGGAGCAAATCCTCGCTCCCAGCATTCAGTTCAAGCCCCGCTCCCAATGGGATGGCAAACCACTACCGCCTAATACTCTGATTATCGATGACACCACGGCCACACCCGTTTCTCAGAAGGTATTGGACATTCTGAACGGCGACAGGAACGAGTTGATGGCGTCGCTTTTAACCAAAGAGCAGGTGGTTAAAGAGGCGATCACTGACTCTACCCCAACTGAAACAGTGACACAGGTAGTGTTGCCCCAGGTGATCCAAACGCTCTATCCTGACCTGACCGAGGAGGAACAAGAGCAGGTTCGCCAAGGGTTACTGCAAAGCATATTGATCAACCAGCAGGGTGGCTTGGTTGATGGCAAAGACCTGCCAGAAGATGCCGACGTGGATATGGGCAAAAAAGATGATGGTTCAGACAGCAACGTTGCCGGCAAACAATTTTTGAAGATGGGTGAGAAGTTCATCTGCATCGACAATTTGGATATTGATCTGATTGATACCGTTAATCCGTTTCACGGTGCTTATGAGATCCTTTCAAAGCAGGTCACTGCAGCCATGCTGAAAACCATCCAACAGGCGGTAAGTGCAACTAAATCACAGGTTTCTGAGGAAGAGGCGGTGATCCTCTGGCCCAAGATCAAGCTGTTCACCCGTGAGCACGGGCGTGAACCATCGCTTAATGCAAGTGACCCGATTGAGGTGCGCTATGCGGAAGCTTTAGCTTTTGTACGCAAGATGAAGCAACAACAAATGGCAGCACAGGGACGTTAAAATGATCCGCTTATCGACAGCTAGGCTCGCCAATAAACCGAGCCTAGGGGATATCCTCGGTGAAGAGGATGATCTGGGGTTGCTGGATGTGCAGCCGCTGAAAGCCAAAGCAGCTCCCACCGATCTTACCGGGACGCAGTTTGCTGAGATCACCGCATTCTATGCACTGCATGGCCGGTTACCCGAGGAGGGTGGCAGTGCCCGACTTGATGAGAAGCTGCTGGCCAGACGACTGAAGGGGATTTTGGCGAATCCCGCACAGCGCGAACATTTGCAGGCACAAGATGAATTCGGTCTGTTAAGTCATGCCGTTAATGGGCCGTGCGAGCCATGTTTGACTGATGAACCTGAGCCGGTGGCATGCATCAATAAATCTGAATTGGTGACATCACTGGCGGATATTTTCGCCGATGATGATGATGGGCTACTCGACTTTGACGAACCCGATATTTTTAGCCTTCGGCACATATCTGCCGAGAAAAAAGAGCAACCAGATGAGATTGCTCAGCGCCAACCATGCGCTGAATTTCCCCGTTTTGCCCCGCTGTTTGCCGCTTTCCATCAGGGATTACACGTTGGTTCCTTCAGTTTGGCTCGCTTCGCTCACAAATTGAAAATAGCCAAGGGGGATTTCTTCATTCTCAATGGATTGGTCGGCTATGTTGTCAGCGAAGGCGAGCGTCTTGAGCAATATGCGGATTACAACGCGAGGCTTCATTTGGTTTTTGAGAATGGCACCGAAATGCACATGCTCTATCTATCGTTGACTCATGGCCTAGTGCGCGACAAAGAAGGTCGAAAAGGGTTGTTGAATGGACAGTCATTGCTGCCTTCTGTGGACGCGGTGCCAACTGGACTGGTTTATATCCTCAAATCATTGAGTACCGACCCTGTTCTTGCTCCTTACAAGCACAACCTCTACAAGATCGGTTTTACAGAAACATCGATTGAACAACGGATCAAAAACGCGGAGTTGGATAGCACCTTCCTTGAAGCGCCGGTCAAGATTGTTGCAATCAACCAATGTTTTAACCTAAATGCGCAGAAGTTGGAGGCGTTGGTGCATGGTTTTTTTGCTCCGCGGCGCTTGAATGTGAAACTCAAGAGTCATAGCGGTCAAATGTATACCCCGAAGGAGTGGTTTAATGTGCCACTGGATAGCGCACTGGCAGTGATCCAGCACATTGTGGATGGGTCTATTTCTCAATACCGACTGGATAATACGACGGGGAAGATTCTTTCCAAATTATTGTAGTGTTTATGATTGATTCTTGGTTTTCAGGGGGAGTTATGGCAGGCCGGAGAGATCCTAGCGAATACACATATATTGTGGCAGAAGTCAGTTGGGACCAGAGAAAAAAAGAGGGTAGGCTCAACCCAGTTGCCGGGGAAGTATTTCCTCAAGATATGTATATAGAATGCTCCAAAGCGATTAGAGCATTGCCGGTAGGAACTAAGGTGAGATTAAAGGTAGTTGAGAAAAATCCAAAATCCGATGATGACAGGCCACATCTATATACGAATTATAGGTGGAACTACGAAATCATAAGGGATTAACGCTATTGATATCGCCCTGCAATTTTTGATAAAGTAGAACCCAATGATAGAGGACTGCACCCTAACGGGTTCAGTCCTTTTTTCATTGCACGAAAAACAAAGCCCGCACAGTAATGTAGCAGGCTTTTTGTTGCCTGAGAGATAGTGGCGACCTGATAGTGCGGTAACACCACCAGGCCACCTAGCCACATGCACTCGGTCACGGGCTAAGCCAAGGCCACCATTGCTCTGCAGAGCGGGGTGAGCTTATCACGCTTAAGGACCCCTGATCAGATGTACGAATTACGATGCGGCCATTGCGGCAAGAAATTGGCAAATTTTGTGGGGCAGATCGACATTAAGTGTCCCCGTTGTAAGGCCATCAACAATGCGAGTGCCTCTGAGCCCCTGCTTGGAGGTAGTCATGGAAAAACAATTACAGGACGGGTGGGTGCGGTTGGTGAACGCGGACTCGCTGGAGTTTATCAAGACGCTGCCGGCGGCAAGCGTTGATTTGATTGCGACTGACCCGCCCTATTTCGGGGTGAAGCAGGAGGCATGGGACAACCAGTGGGAGAGTGGGGTCGAGTTTTTGGCCTGGCTCGATGCCTTCCTGTTGGAGTTCCGGCGGGTGCTCAAGCCCAATGGCTCTGTGTACCTGTTTTGTTCACCTCGGATGAATGCGGATGTGGAGATGCTGATCCGGGATCGCTTCCGTGTGTTGAACCATATCGTGTGGGCTAAGCCATCAGGAGTCTGGAACCGGATGCGTAAGGCCGATATGCGAGCGTTTTGGCCGGCGAGTGAGCGGATCATTTTTGCTGAACAGGTGGGGGCGGAGGGTAGTGCCAAGGCGGGATCGGGTTATGCGAAGGCATGCCATGATCTGCGCCGCCAGGTGTTTGCCCCGCTGATTGAGTATTTCCGCCATGCCCGGGAGGTGGCTGGTGTCAGTGCTGCCGATATCAACCGGGTAACCGGCACCAAGATGGCTGGCCATTGGTTTGGTGCCAGCCAGTGGCAGTTGCCGAGCCGAGAGCAGTATGTCCAGTTGCAGGCGCTGTTTGCCGAGCGGGGCAGGGCACTTGGGCAGGATTATGCCGGGTTGAGTGAGACCTATCAGGGGTTGCACCAGACTTACAGCCATCTGGTGGCATCCTATGACGAGTTGCGGGCGGAGTATGAGCAGTTGCGCCGGCCGTTCTCTGTCACCCAGGATGTGCCGTTTACCGATGTGTGGTTGTACCCATCAGTGCAAGCCTACCCGGGTAAACATCCCTGCGAGAAGCCGCTGGCCATGATGGAGCACATCATTCGGACCAGCAGTCGCCCTGGTGATGTGGTGGCGGACTTTTTTATGGGGTCTGGCACTACCGGCAAAGCGGCGATCACGTTGGGGCGGCGGTTTATCGGGGTGGAGCTTGAGAGGCCGCGGTACCTGCAGACCTGTGCGGAGGTGGAGGCATTGATAGGCGAAGGGAAATAGCGCTAAGAGGCTGCCTGCTGACGAGGACGTGTCGGCAGGCAGTGCAATTATTGAATTTCATGTACAGCTAACCAGTTGATGAGCTTTTTGTTGAAGGCATCTGAATCAAGAGCATGGTGCGCTCTGCGATGGCAATTTGGGCACAATGCGATCACATTTGCTGGATGGTCAGGTCCACCATCTGAAAGCCGAAACACATGATGAACCTCAAGATACCGGCCCTTCTTACTGAGAAATGGGGCTGGTTGTGTGCAACCTTCACAATTGCCGTTAGACCTTACAAGGGCATAGCGCTTAATGGCTTCAGAACGTAACGCTACATTGGTTACCTTTTGCTGTTGAGGGGCATTACTCGGTGCATCTGTCAGCGCAAGAGCCCTGAGCTGTGCCAAAGAGAGTTTGGATGGTAGCTTCTTGAGTGCTGTGTAGCTGGCCTGCGGCGTTTGAATTTGGTTCCCATTTTGTATGGGAGCGAGAAACCCAAGGTGGAAGATGATTGCCACTCTTGGAACCCCATTACGGTCTGGTCGTAGTTCAGTATGATGTCCTAAACATTCGACTTCACCGAGAAAACGGACATTGTTGTCTGGCTGATATTCGAACAGAAGAATGATCTTGCCATGAGCTGCATGACTGGCAATGGCTTCGTTCCCACGAACCATTTGCATATCGCCCGTTTGCCCTTCACCTGTGTACCAGAATGTTCCGTCTGGTCCTGGCTTGTCGTGATATCCATATGCAGCTCCAGAATCGCTGGTAAAGGCAAAAATATAGGGCACTGAGGCCGGTGTGGATATCCCGCCTTGTTGCTGCCCCTTGAAGGGCCCATGGATATTAAGTCGTCTGTTGTAAATACCACCGATGATGAATGGATGAGTTGGGACTATCACGTGGATTGCTCTCAGGCTGCTTAGTGAAGGATCTGATTTATCAGATATTTTTACTGAGGTTACGTGAAGCTGAACGTAGATAGCAAGCCGGGAAGTAGTCAATTGTGACTTGCCCTGGTAAAGCGGCGATCACGTTGGGGCGGCTGTTTATTGGGGTAGAGCTGAAGAAGCCGCGATACCTGCAGACGTGCAGGCGCTGATAGGCGAGGGTGAATAGCGCTAAGGCTGCCTGCTGACGCGTAAGTGTCAGCTGGCGGAGTAATCATTCAGCCCCCACATTCGCCAAGTTTAAATTTCATGGAAAAGTAACACCCTGGGTGTGAATATTACCAATTTTTTAAACTGCATGAATGACGTACGGTTTTGGATTCGATATAAAATCTGCGGCCAAAAAAATGGGAGCAAAGCCCCCATCGCAATTCTTACCGCCTTTGGCTTATCAAGCCTGGTTCTGTCTTCCCAGGTCTGAAAAGTTGGTAACCTTGACTGCACCCTCGGGGAAGCGAGCAACCACCTCCAACTCACCCCCCATCGCTTCAATATGGCTACGCAATGTTGACAGATACATGTCGGTGCGTTTCTCCATTTTGGCGATAGCAGGTTGTTGGACATGCAGTATTTCTGCCAGCATTCTCTGGGACAGACCGCGGGCTTGGCGCAGTTCGTCCAAGGGCATTTCTGATAGCATAGATTGTGTTTTTTCAGCTGCGCGAGCCTGTGACTCAGGAGCCATCTTGGCGCGCAGTTCGGCAAATTTCTTAGCCATTGATGATGCCCTCCTTTTTCAGTTGTGCCAGATGTTCGTCATAGAGGCGATCGGCAATCGGGATATGAACGTCATACCATCGGTCATCCCCTGTTTTATTGCCACCAATAAGCAATATGGCCGCTCTACGAGGATCGAAGGCATAAAGCGTTCTGATAGGTTCTCCGGCGTGTTGCGTTCTCAGCTCACGCATGTGGCTATGTTTTGAACCGTTGATCCCACTACTGTGTGGGTGCCTCAACTGGGGGCCACACTGCTCTAACAAGCCGACAGTGGCCGCGACGGATTCTTGTTCTTCTGGAGTGAGTGTTGACCACCACTCTTCAAACTCATCGGTAAATTCAATTTCCCACATGGCAAACTTGTCTGAATGGTTACTAAGGCCGGATATTTAAAATGAGTGTAAGGGGCGTGATTCATTCCGTCAATGGAATGTGTGTGAAAATCAAGCAACCTGACTATTCACATCGCCTGCAGTTTTTGCTAACGTAGCTTCTAATGATGGAGGACTGCACCTGAACGGGTGCGGTCCTTTTTGCATTCTACGTCTAGACCTCTGCTTTGCAGGGGTTTTTTCGTTTCTGGGGGTTCGGATGAGCAAAGAGGAAAGCATGGCCACCGCAGCAGCCCTTGGTGGCACCGCAGTGAAGTCTGGGCCTCCGGTTTTAGTATCCAGCATGACGCTTGCTGGTTACTCGCTCAATGATTGGGTGTTGGCCGCAACGCTCCTGTGGATTGCGGTCCAGATGGGCTGGTTCTTATGGCAAAACATCATTCGGCCCCGTTCTGGACCAGGTGGTGAGTGATGAGCAAGGTTCGCATTGCCATTGCAGCGCTTACGCTCAGTGCGGCCGGGTTTGTAGGGCTCTTGAATCGGGAAGGCTATGAGCCCGTGGCTTACCCCGATCCGGTTCACGGGGTTGCGCTGCCGACGCTGGGGTTTGGTAGCACCGAGGGGGTGAAGATGGGCGATACCATCACCCCGCTGCAAGCTATCAACCGAAGCCTGCGGGAGGTGCGGTCGTTCGAGCTCGCCTTGAAGGATTGCATCTCGGTACCGCTCTATCAGTTCGAGTATGACGCCTATGTCGAGCTTGCCCATAACATCGGCCCCGGAGCCTTTTGCCGATCCACCATCGTGAGACGCCTGAACGTTGGCGATTACCCTGGAGCCTGTGAAGCGATCTTACTGTTTAAGCGTGCCGGCAAGCAGGACTGCTCGGTGCCAGGGAATCGAGTGTGCCCTGGGCTTTGGAAAGACCGGTTGCGCCTCA
>NZ_JBSTYP010000048.1:0-36997 GCF_054052405.1 Aeromonas aquatilis
TGGTGAATAGTGTTCTCTCGATTTCATTCAATACCCCCGATTGTCTCATCGTAACAATCGGGACTGTCTGTGAAAATCAGGATACCTCAGAAAAGAGTTCGCCGGGGTTTAGCGACAAAAGCCGCGCTGGATCAAGCTGTCTCAAAGTGCCATTTGACTTCCACGCCAGACTGGTCGGATCATGGCCTTATGACGATCGTACGACATCTGTTTATCCTGCTGATGGTAGAGGTGCTGCTCCTCGGGAGTATCGCCCACTTGGTCGTGGGACTCCCCTGGTTGCTGACCCTGCTGTTTGTAGTGTTTGCCCTGCTTGGAATGCGTTGTCTGGTGGTGCTCGGCAGCTGGCTGTTTACCCGTTTCTACCCCTCCCCGGCTATCGGTGCCTGGTGCCGGGTGAAGATGATGGCGCAGGAGATGCTGGCCTACCTCTACACCTTCACCTTGTTGCTGCCGTTTGAACCTTTGCTGATGGCACCCGATCGGCTGCGTCCATGCCAGCGCCCCGTATTGCTGGTGCATGGTTACGGTTGCAGTCGTGGGATCTGGCGTATCCAGCGGGCCCGACTGGAAGCCGCAGGCCATGTGGTTGCCACCATTACCCTGATGCCGCCGTTTGGTCATATCGACGAGATGGTGCCACTGCTGGCCACCCGGATTGACGATGTGCTGGCGCAGACCGGGGCTGACAAGCTGTTGCTGGTCGGTCACAGCATGGGCGGGCTGGTCTGCCGCGACTATCTGGCTATCCATGGCGGTGACAAGGTCGCGCGCCTGATCACCCTGGCCACCCCCCATCAGGGCAGTCAGCTGGCCGCCCTTGGGCTCGGGGCCAATGCCCGCGAGATGGAGCCCGGTTCCGGCTGGTTGCAGCGTTTTGCCTCGGTGCCACTTTGCGTTCCCGGTATTTCGGTGCGCACCAGTCACGACAATGTGGTGATGCCGCAGGAGCGGCAACGATTGGCGGGCATGGAAGATATCGAATTGCCCGCCATCGGCCATCTCTCTTTGCTCTACTCCCGCCGCACCACCGATCTGCTGCTTGACCTGCTGGCCCGGGCCTGACCTTCCTTAATCGTGCAACCAAATAAAACAGGGGCCTGATTGCTCAGGCCCCTGTTGATCTCTTTATCGTATCACCCGGTTAGAAGTGGATCCCCTTGATCAGGGTCGAGACGGCAACCTGATCGGCGGTTGCCTTGGACTTGTCGCCATCCTTGGGATCGGCAAAGGTGCGGAAGCTGGTGTTCATGATCACCTGCGCAACGCGAGGTGCCAGGGCATGCACCACCTGGCCAAACACCCCGAGGCGAGTGGCCAGCCGCACATGCTTGTTGATGATGGTATCGCATACCAGATCGGCAGCCTCTTCAGGCGTCATCATCGGTACCTGCTCATAGACCTTGGTCGGCGCGACCATCGGCGTTTTCACCAGCGGCATATTGATGATGGAGAAGCTCACCCCTTTATCGGCAAACTCGGAGGCGGCGGTACGCACCCAGGCATCGAGGGCCGATTTGGAGGCAACATAGGCGGAGAAGCGCGGCGCATTGGTCAACACCCCGATGGAGGAGATGTTGATGATGTGCCCTTTTTTCTTCTCGATCATGGTGGGCAGCACCCCCATGATCACCTTGAGTGCGCCAAAGTAGTTGAGCTGCATGGTGCGCTCCAGATCGTGGAAGCGATCGAAGGAGTCTTCGATGGAGCGGCGGATGGAGCGGCCGGCATTGTTGACCAGAATATCGACGCCGCCGTGATCGGCCACGATGCGAGCGGTGATCTCCTCGGCCTGGGCCAGATTGGAGAGATCCCCCTGATAGATTTCGATGGTCAGCCCCAGCTCGGCAAACTCCGCTTTAGTCTCGGCAATCTTCTGCTCGTCGCGGGCGATGGTCACGACGTTGGCCCCTGCCCCCGCCAGCTTGCGTGCGGTTGCACGGCCAATGCCTGAGGTGGCCCCGGTTACCAGCACCACCTTGCCCTCTACCCGACCGCGCAGGGAGCGATCGATGAAGAGCTCCGGGTCGAGGTGGCGCTCCCAGTAATCCCACAGCCGCCAGGCGTAGCTGTGCAGCGGCGGCACTTCGATACCGGTCCCTTTCAGTACTCGCTGGGTTTCGCGACTGTCGAAACGGGTGGGGTAACTGATAAGGCGGAACACATCCTTGGGTAGACCCAGATCGGCGATGGCGGCATCGCGGATGCGGCGCACCGGTGCCATGGTCATCAGCATGGCGGTCAGGTGGCGGGGAATGAAATTAAAGAGAGAGGCGTTGATGCGGATCGCAGGCTCCGGCGCATGGGCGGCGCGGGAGAAGGTGCTCAGCATGTCGCCGACCCGCATCGGGTTGGGGTCGGTCAGATGGAAGGTTTTGTTCTCCTCTCCCTCTTGATGGGCGATATGCTCCATGGCATCGACCACAAAGTTGACCGGCACGATATTGATACGGCCCCCTTCCACCCCGATGGCCGGCACCCAGGGCGGCAGCAGACGGCGCAGCTTCTGGATGGTCTTGAAGAAGTAGTAAGGGCCGTCGATCTTGTCCATCTCGCCGGTGTTGGAGTCACCGACGACGATGCCAGGACGGTAGACTCGCCACGGAACTGTGCACTCATTGCGCACAATCCCTTCCGCTTCGTGCTTGGTCTGGAAATAAGGCATGTCGAGGTGTTCGGCTTCATCGAACATGTCCTCGCGAAACAGACCGTCGAACAGGCCCGCTGCAGCGATGGAGCTGCAGTGGTGGAACTGCCCCGCCCCCAGCCGCTCGGCAAGTTGCACAGCCTGACGGGTCCCTTCGGTGTTGACCTGCTGCTGGATCCCCGCCTTGGCGTTGAGATCATAGATGGCAGCCAGATGGAAGAAGTGGTCGATGTTGCCGATCAACTGCTCCTGCATCTCGACCGATACCCCCAGCAGCGGTTGCGTCATGTCGCCAAAAACCGGGACTGCGCGTGATTCATCCACATTCCAGAATGAGAACAGCTCTGGCAATTTCTCCTGATGAGAGGCGCGCATCAGAAAATAGACGGTACAGTCGGGATGCTGTTGGAATAACTTTTTGATCAATCGACGCCCGATAAAACCACTACCGCCAGTAATGAAATAGTTCATAAAGAGAATCCTGCTACTGATTAGGGTGTTACTAGGTTGTTAGATATATCACGATTCATATGGAAATCCGCAATTTGATTGTCGGTTCGTGAGCAAACCCTAATTTCGGTGGTGTGCCTGTTCCGTTATTAGGTAGAACCCTCTATTTTTTGTCCCTAGACTGAAGTTGAAAAATCAGTAATGCCACAACCCGATTGCAGTTTCGTTGTCGCCATTACATTTATCTGTCGTTATTCAAGGAGAAGATCATGGCTAAAAAACTTAAAGCGCTGGCAGGTTCAGTGACCGACAACCAACTCACCTCCACCATCAAGGAGTCCACCCAGCAGATCTGGTTGGCCGGCTTGGGCGCCTATGCCAAGGCGCAGGAAGAGGGTGGCAAGATATTCGAAGCTCTGGTGCAGGAAGGGGAAGCGCTGCAAGCCAAAACCCGTCAAAGTGCCGACGAGAAGATTGCCGCAGTGACCGACAAGACCGCCAATACCTGGGGCCGTCTGGAGCAGGTGTTCGAAGATCGCGTGGCCCGCGCTGTGGCCAGCCTCGGCATCCCGACCCGCAAGGATATCGACAAGCTCTCCAAGCGCATGGCCGAGCTGACCGACGTGGTCCAGCAACTCCTGGATGCACAGGAAGAGGAGGCCCCTGCCGCTGAAGCCAAACCGGCTGCCGCCAAAAAGCCCGCGGCCCGCAAGCCTCCGGTAAAGAAGGCACCGGTAGCCAAGGCTAAAGAGGCCGTGGTTGAGCAGGCCGCCGATCTCCTCTCCGCCGCTGAAGATGCGGTGAAAGAGGTGAAGGCCAAAGCGGAAAGCGTTCTGCCCTGATCCCTCACGGTGACGGAAGGTGATTAATACCGGCCCATGCCCTTAGCTGGGCCGGTCTTGTCATGGAGAGAGTTATGGATAGGGAGGCGACGCTATGAGTACCATCGCAATTGCCCTTGCTGGCGGCGGGCCGCTCGGCGGCATCTACGAGATCGGTGCCTGCGCAGCCCTCTCTGACAGCATCAACGGCTTGCGCCTTGACCATGCTGATATCTATGTCGGCGTCAGTTCGGGGGCCGTGGTGGCATCGGCGCTGGCCAACGGCATCTCGCCGGCTAAGTTGGTGCGGATCCTGCTCAGTGATGATTCGGGGGAGATGTTTGACCCGGCCACCTTGCTGCGACCCGCCTTTCGTGAATACGCTGACCGCCTGACCTCGCTCCCGCCACTGGCGTGGCAGAGCCTGACCTACTATCTGGCGGCGCCCTGGAAGCGCAGCCTGTTTGAATCGCTGCAGGGGCTCTCCAAGGCCATTCCGACCGGACTGTTCGACAACCGCGGGGTGGATCGCACCCTGACCCAGTTTTTCTCTCGTCCAGGCCGCAGCAACGATTTCCGCCAGCTGCGCAGCCGACTGTTTGTGGTCGCTACCGAACTCGATACCGGCCATCCGGTCGCCTTCGGCAGCCCGGGGCTCGATGACGTGCCCATCTCGGCGGCAGTACAGGCGTCAGCCGCCCTGCCCGGCCTCTTTCCCCCTTCATTGATTAACGGGCGTTACTATGTGGACGGGGCGCTGATCAAGACCCTGCACGCTTCGGTAGCGCTGGAAGAGGGGGCGGATCTGGTGTTCTGCATCAATCCGCTGGTGCCCTATGATGCGGACATGGCCGCCGGCGCGCCGACCAATCTGGTGGACAGCGGTCTGCCGGTGGTGCTGGCCCAGACCTTTCGCGCCATCATCCACTCCCGCATGCATGTGGGGATGGATCGCTACAAACACCAATATCCTGACGCTGACGCCCTGCTGTTTGAGCCCTCTTCAGCCGATGGCGAGATGTTCTTCACCAATGTGTTCAGTTACCGGGATCGCCGCCGTCTCTGCGAGCACGCTTACCAGCATACCCGCCGCGATCTCTGGCAGCGTCGTGACGAGCTGGCGCCGGTGCTGGCCAAGCATGGCCTCGAGCTCAATCTGGCTGCGCTGGCCGATGAAAATCGCACCCTGCTGGCCCCCGGCATTGGCTCGGTTGCCGCCCTCGACAAGTCGCTGGAGCAGCTGCAGCACTGGCTTGCCAAACGCTATCGCCACGGCGTGCGCCGTTCATCACCAAAGGAGTAGCATGGATCGCAAACCCAAACGTCGTACCCGGGAGCGGATCCTGACCACTGCCCTCGCCTGTTTCAATCAACAGGGGGAGCCCAGCGTCACCACTTCGGCAATTGCAGCCGAGATGGAGATCAGCCAAGGCAATCTCTACTACCACTTTCACCACAAGGAGGAGATCGTCAACGCCCTGTTCTGCGAATTTGAACAGCAGATGGATCGCCTGCTGGAGGCGGTCAGCACCCCGTCCGATGAGCCAGAAGATATCTGGCTCTTTCTCCACCTGATGTTTGAAGCCATCTGGCAGTACCGTTTCCTCTACTACGATATCGCGACCCTGATGAGTGGTTATCATCAGGTGGAGCAGCGCTTTTCCGCCCTACTGCGCCGCAAGGAGCAGACCGCCATCGCCATTTGCAACCATCTGCAAACGGTCGGGCTGATGGAGGGCACGGCGCAACAGATGCGCACGCTGGCGGCCAATGTGGCGCTGGTTGGCACATTCTGGATCTCTTATCAGCGGGCACTGCACCCCAAGGCGGACGCCGATATTGCCCTCGGCGTCTTTCAGGTGATGCAGCTGGTCGCACCCTATTTGCGGGCCGATGCCCGCGCTCATCTGGGCGCCCTCGCCCACCACTACACCGACAAGGTTTGATTCACATGCTACAGGGAGAACAAGCATGACCACTTCACAACTCGAATTTGTCCCCTTCCCCTACGCGGATGCGGCCTATGACTATGCCGGCCAGAAGCTGGCGGACAACTGGGATCGTCTCCATCAGGGGGATGCCGAACCCTGGCCCGAGGATGAGCAGGTACAGGATGCCTGGCAGGCCTATCATGCCGGGGATTTTGCCCGGGCCGTCGCCCTTGGCGAAGCGGCCGGTGAGGCGGGTCTCAATGTGGCGAACAAGGCACTGGTGATCCACGCCAGCTATCTGCTGGAGGACAAGTATGCCAAGCGATCCGCCTTCGAGCGAGCGGCCAGCCATGCCGAGAAGCTGCAAAAGCGTCAGCCCAAGAACGCCAATGCCTGGTATTTCCACGCGCTGGCACTCGGGCGCTACAGCCAGGTGATCTCCATCTCCAAGGCCCTCTCGCAAGGAATTGGCGACAAGATCAAGGCAAGCCTTGAGAAGGCGCTGGAGCTGGCGCCAGATCACGCCGAGGCCCATATTGCCTTTGGCGCCTGGCATGCGGAGATCGTCGACAAGTTGGGGGCCATGATCGGCGGCCTCACCTATGGCGCCAAGAAGGAGGAGTCCGAGCGTCACTTCAAGGAGGCGCTGGCGCTGATCCCCGACTCCGCCATCGCGCGGATGGAGTATGCCAATGCCCAGGTGATGCTGCATGGCAAAAGCCGCCTGAAAGCAGCCGAAGCTCTCTATGCCGAAGCGGCCGAATGCGAACCGATGGATGCGATGGAGCGCCTCGATGTGGAGGCTGCTCGGGAAGAGCTGGAGGATTAACCGCCACTCTTGCCACGGATAGACACAAAACAAGAGGCCAACCCGCGGGTTGGCCTCTTTTATGATGGGTGCTGACCGGTTGGAATACGCCGCCACCGGTCTATCAAATGCACGATCAACCGAGCAGCGCATCCAGTCCGTTGGGGTCGAACAACAGCTCCGGCTCCATCAGCACCAGCAACAGCAGTTGCTCGAACTCTACCGCAAACCGCTCGACCACCCGATCCGGATCCGGTACCAGCTTCTTGTCGGTGATTAGGCCCAGTTGCACCTTGTGATCGTAAGAGAGGATGGAGACGCCGACGCCGATATCCCCCGATTGCGGCACCCAGAACAGCGGCTGACGCAATTTTGCTCCAGCCAGATAGAGGGTCTGCTGCGGGCCGGGCACGTTGGTGATCACGGCACTGGCCTTGGCTGTGAGCAACTCGACGGCCTGCTGCTGCACCGCATTGGGTGCCATGCCAAGGGCATGTAACAGGTTGAGCACCACCACGGGTTGCAGCGAGGTGCGGAGCGCCTGCATCCGGTCACGCACGGTATAGAGCCGCTGCAACGGGTGTTCAACATCCAGTGGCAAGTCCAGGGCCACCAGCCCGAAGCGGTTGCCAAGTGCCCCCTCATCGTCCGGTGCACGCATATTGACTGGCACCAGGGCGCGTATCTTGACCTTGTTGGCATCATCCCCCTTCTCCTGCAGGTAGTGGCGAAACGCCCCTGCGGTGGCGGCGATCAGCAGATCGTTGACCGAGCAGCCCAGTACCTTGCCCACCGCCTTGATATCCGGCAGATCAATTTGCTCCGACCAGGCCACCCGCTTGGTGCTGGTGGTCTTGCCCCGCAGGCGGCAGGGGGAGTCATCACCGAGGGTGGCGATATTGCACAGCTCACTCGCCAGATCGCGCCCGGTCTTGAGGTAATCCACCGCCTTGGTGGGATGGGTGACCACTTCGACATATTTGGACCAGAGGCTACCGGTCAGCTTGAGACCGGCCCGTACCAGACGGCTGCCCTGGTGGCAATCCTCCTCATCCTCGTCATCGCTGTCATCCATTGGCTCCGGTGACGGTGGTCGCGACGCCCCTTCCGGGGTGTTATCCATCATGGTCAGCATGGCCCGCACCAGCGAGAAGCCGTCTCCCATGGCGTGGTGAATGCGCACCACCAGCGCTTGCCCACCCAGCGAAGTGTCGGTCAGGTGCATATCCCACAGGGGGCGCTGGTGGTTGAGCGGCGTCGAGGCGAGATCGGCCACCAGCTTCTCCAGCTCCAGCTTGCCCGCTTCACCCGGCAGGATCACTCGCTTGAGGTGCTGATCGAGATCGAAATCGGGATCATGACGCCAGTAATAGGAGCCCCCCTCCAGCACGGCCCGTTGGTGGAAGCGGGGTTGCACCGAAATGGTATGGCGCAATCCGGCCCGCAGACGCGCTTCATCAAGCTCCCCTTCAAACATCAGGACACCGATGATCTGCATCAGGTTGTTGGGTCTGTCCATGCGTAACCAGGCGGTATCGACGCAGGAGATAAATTCACTCAGTGGCATGGTTGTTTCCCTACAAAATGAATTTACCGAGGCGGCAAATTGCTCCTGCCCTCATATCCGGATGAAGACTTGATGCAATCAGAATGACTTTAATGAGTGCCGACTCGAAATATGAAATAAAGATGAAAGATTACTGACAAATAGAATCAAGACCTCGCTGGATAATAAATCTGACAAACCATATGGCTTGCAAACTTATTTCAAACAGCCATCGTTTACAGCTGGTTTATTTAAACCAGTGCAACGAAGAGTTTCAAACACGTTTGGGGCAAGGTAAGCGATTGTCGACATAATCGAGGATCTCTTGCTCCAGTACGCTGCGTACCGGCAACAGCATCAAACCAAGATGCACTTCCAGTTCCAGGGTATCTTCGTCCAGGGTGAGAGTGCCATGTACCCCTGAGCCGCGAAAACGAAGCTCGGTCTCCTCTTTATCTGCCCATTCGCAATCGAGTTGATAGCTCTCGCTCATGTCCGCAGCGATGGCTTCGGCCGCGATCCGGGCGGCGGACAATCCCAGCGGATGCTGACGGCTGATCTGGATGGTAGAGAGTGCGCTGCTGCCAGCGAGCGAGTTGAAGAACATGGTCGTTACTCTGGGTCATAAGTTAGTTATTGATATTAAACACATGTTCACAACAAATGAAAGGATGGTTCACATAAATGGGACTCACTTAACAGAGTCGAGAGGGATGAAGGCCATCAGCGGGGCATGGCATTTATTCCCTCTCCCGTGCGCGCTACACTTGTCACGGAACGGTCAGCAAAAGCTGCTTGTTTTTCATTCACTTGTATCTTCGTATCACCGAATCCCCATCAATGGGCCCAAGGTCAGAGAGCTGTAGATGACGCATCAAGAACATGCCCACGACGACGATAGCACCCTGGGTCGGCTCTACCGCCAGCTCAAGCGGGTTGCAGCCTTGCGCGAGCAGATGCGTGCCCACCCGGAAGATCAGCAGGATCGGGATCGGCTACGCCAGTGGCAGGCTGACCGGTTGGGGCGAACCCATCGAGACCTGCTGGAGAGTGACCGCTACGGCCCTGCCGCCGAGTTTTTCCTGACCGATCTCTATGGCCCGGGGGATTGTGCCCGCCGCGATGCGGATGTGATGCGGGTGATGCCGACCGCCGAGCGGCTGTTGCCGGAGTCCGGTCTCAACGTGCTGGCGCAGGCGATCGAGCTCGACGCTCTCTCCGAAGAGCTGGATTACCTTATGGTGGTGGCGCTGCGGCGCATTGATGGCATAGCTCCCATCACGCCGGACCACTACACCATCGCCTATCGTGCCGTGGGTGAACAGGCGCGCCGCGAGCATCAGATCTCCCTGGTCAGCGAGCTTGGCATGACGCTGGACTGGTTGGCGAGAAAGCCGCTGCTGGGGGCAACCCTCAAGCTGGTGTCAGGGCCCGCCCATCTGGCGGGGCTGGGCGAGCTCTTCTCCTTTGTCGAGCGCGGCTATCAGGTGTGTCATCAGATGGGGCGTGCCAACGAGTTTCTCGAGACCATCGCCAGTCGCGAGACGGCCATCATGACGGCGCTTTTTAACGGCGACAGCAGTGCGCTGGGGTGAGGCTTATCGAGGGATAAGCTACCAGAATAACAAAGCGGGCCGATGAGCCCGCTTTTCGTTTATCACTGTTTGCCGATATGTAGCCCAATACAAGGCCGGTCAGATCACCAGCAGATCCATAAAGGCGTGTACCGGGGTGGCGGCAAGGCGCGGCCCATCCTGGCAGAGGGCCAGAATGTCGTTGACCCGTTTGGCCGGGAAGCGGGTAGCCAGATTGTGTTGGAATTTCTCCACCAGCAGCGGGATCCCCTCCTCCCGGCGACGGCGATGGCCGACCGGATACTCCACCTCCACCTTGGCGGTGTGAGTGCCGTCCTTGAAGAAGATCTGGATGGCGTTGGCGATGGAGCGCTTGTCTGCCTCCAGATATTCGCGGCTGTAGCGTTTATCCTCCTGCACCACCATCTTGCCGCGTAGCGTATCGATGCGGGGATCGGCGGCGACATCGTCCTCGTAATCTTCGGCGATGAGGCGACCGAAGATGAGCGACACCGCCACCATGTACTGCAGGCAGTGATCCCGATCGGCCGGGTTGTTGAGGGCGCCGACCTTGCTGATGATGCGAATGGCCGACTCATGGGTGGTGAGCTCGATACGGTCTATCTCATCCAGCCGCCCCTTCACCTGCCCATGCAGCTTCATGGCGCACTCCACCGCGGTCTGGGCATGGAACTCGGCGGGATAAGAGATCTTGAACAGCACGTTCTCCATCACATAGCTGCCGTATTCCTGATGCAGGGCGAACTGGTTGCCCTTGAACAGCACATCGTAGAAGCCCCACTTGGGGGCGCTCAGCACACCGGGATAGCCCATCTCGCCGCTCATGGTGATAAGGGCGAGGCGCACCGCGCGGGAGGTGGCATCCCCCGCCGCCCAGCTTTTGCGCGACCCCGCATTGGGGGCATGGCGATAGGTACGCAGGCTCTGGCCATCGACCCAGGCCTGGGATACCGCATCGATTACCTGATCGCGGGTGCCGCCAAGCATATGAGTCACCACGGCGGTACTGGCGACCTTGACCAGTACCACGTGATCGAGACCGACCCGATTGAAGGAGTTCTCCAGCGCCAGCACCCCCTGAATTTCGTGGGTTTTGACCATGGCCACCAGCACATCGGCCATGGTGAGCGGCGCCTTGCCCTCGGCCACGCGGGTACGGGAGAGCCAGTCGGCAGTGGCCAGAATGCCGCCCAGATTGTCGGAGGGGTGACCCCACTCGGCGGCCAGCCAGGTGTCGTTGTAATCGAGCCAGCGGATGATGGCACCGATGTCCCAGGCCGCCTTGACCGGGTCGAGGCAGAGCTGGGTGCCGGGCACCCGGGCGCCATGGGGTACCAGTGTACCGGGGACGATAGGGCCAAGGTGCTTGGTACACTCGGGGAAGCGCAGAGCCAAGAGGCCACAGCCCAGCGTGTCCATCAGGCAGTAGCGGGCGGTGTCGAGAGCCGCCTCGCAGGTTACGGGGTGGTTGCAGACATAATCGGCAATATCGACCAGCACCTGATCGGGGTCTGGTCTGTGGTTGACGTCGACGTTGGCGGACATCGTGACTTCCTTATCGTTGTTGTAGAGAGACAAAGTGACGGGGGGCCGGGCCGACATAATCGGCGCTCGGGCGGATGATCCGGTTGTGCTCGCGCTGCTCCATCACGTGGGCGCACCACCCGGTGACCCGCGAGCAGACGAAGATAGGCGTGAACAGCTTGGTCGGGATCCCCATGTAGTGATAGGCGCTGGCGTGGAAGAAGTCGGCGTTGGGAAAGAGCTCTTTCTCCTCCCACATCACCTTCTCCGCCTCGCAGGAGACGCGATAGAGGCGATCATCCCCTACCGCCTCGGCAAGCTTGGCCGACCACTCCTTGATGATGACGTTGCGTGGATCCGAGGTGCGGTAGATGGCGTGGCCAAAGCCCATGATCTTCTCCTTGGCCGCCAGCTTGGCCAGCAGTTCGCGCCTTGCCTGCGCTTCATCTTGCCAATCTTCGATCATCGCCATGGCCGCCTCGTTGGCACCGCCGTGGAGCGGGCCACGCAGGGTACCGATGGCGGCGGTGATGCAGGAGAACATGTCGGAAAGAGTTGAGGCGCAGACCCGCGCCGCAAAGGTGGAGGCGTTGAACTCATGCTCGGCGTAGAGGATAAGGGAGACATGCATCACCTGCCGCTCCAGCTCGCTCGGCGCCTTCTGGTGCAGCAGCGCGAGGAAATGGCCACCGATACACTCTTCATCGGTATCGAGGGCGATGCGAACTCCCTCGTGACTGAACTTGTACCAGTAGATCAGAATGCCCGGAAAGGCGGCCAGCAGCCGATCCGCCACTTCATGCTCATGCTCGAAACCATCTTCTGGCTCCAGATCGCCGAGCATGGAGCAGCCAGTGCGCAGCACATCCATGGGATGGGCATCGGCGGGAATGCGCTCAAGTACCTCCAACAGCGGCTGGGGCAAGGTGCGCAGGCGACGCAGCTCGCGCTTGTAGGCGTCAAGCTGCTGCTCACCGGGCAACTCCCCCTTGAGCAGCAGATAGGCGACCTCTTCGAACTGGGCGCTGTCGGCCAGCTCCTTGATGTCATAGCCGCGATAGGTAAGACCGGTGCCGCTCTTGCCCACGGTGCAGATACTGGTCTCCCCTGCGCTTTGACCGCGCAGACCGGCCCCACCCAACGGTTTTTGCTGTCCCATAAGCTGCCTCCTATTCCTTGGCTGTAAACAGACGATCCAGTGTCTGCTCGTAGTGGTGATATCCGAGGAAGTCGTAGAGCGACTCCCGGGTCTGCATGGTCTCCAGGACGGCTCGCTGATGGCCATCCTGGCGAATATGGTGATAGACGTTGAGGGCGGCCTGATTGGCGGCGCGGTTGGCGCTTAACGGGTAGAGCACCATGTCGACCCCGTGCGCGGCCAGTTGCTCTTTGTCAAACAGCGCGGTTTTGCCGAACTCGGTCATGTTGGCGAGGATCGGCACTTTGGCCGCCAGCTTGAACTGGTCGTACTGGGCAAGCTCGGCCACCGCCTCGGCGAAGATCATGTCGGCACCTGCTGCCACATAGGCGGCGGTGCGTTCAAGAGCAGACTCCATCCCCTCCACCGCCAGTGCATCGGTGCGGGCCATGATGACGAACTCGCTATTCTCACGGGCATCCACCGCTGCCTTGATGCGATCGCACATCTCCTCAAGCGTGACCACCGCCTTGTTGGGGCGATGACCGCAGCGCTTCTGGGCAACTTGATCTTCCATATGGACAGCGGCAACACCGGCCCGCTCGAACGCGCGAATGGTGCGGGCGATATTGAATGCCCCGCCCCAGCCGGTATCGATATCGACCAGTAGCGGCACACTGGTCGCAGCAGTTATCCGTTCAGCATCGATCAGCACGTCGTTGAGGGAGGTCATACCGAGATCCGGCAAGCCGTAGGAGGCATTGGCCACTCCGGCGCCGGAGAGATAGAGGGCTTGAAAGCCGCTGCGCTCGGCCATCAGCGCCATATAGGCATTGATGGTGCCGACGATCTGTAGTGGCTTTTCGTTGGTAAGGGCGGTGCGAAAGCGCAGGCCTGCCGAGGGGGACAAACTGGACATCATGACTCCTTTCACCTGTCTAGTCTGGCTATCTAATATCACGTTTACGTTAACGTCAATTATACTTTCGTAACATTCCGGCCGCAGGCAAGACAGGAAACCGGTTTTAGGGTAAATTTCACCAATTCCTTCAACAGGTTGAATTGTATGATGGAGCCCGGTTCCGTAATTGTCTGTCCGGCGTGCGACTTGCTGATCCAGCGCAAAGCACTGCCGCTGCGTCGCCATGCCCACTGCCCGCGTTGTCACCAACATCTCTATGGCCGTTATGCCTTTCGTCCCTCCCAGTTGATGGCCCTGACCATCACCGGATTTCTGCTGCTGCCCTCCGCCTTTTTTGAACCGCTGATCTATCTGCGGCTGGCTGGGGTCAATACCGACGCCGACCTGCTGCGCGGTATTCTGGTGCTGTTTGGCGAGGGCGAATGGTGGGTGGCCAGCCTGGTGCTCTGGTGCGCCGTGTTGGCGCCGGTGGGATTATTGGCGGGGATCTTTGTGCTGGCTTCGGGTCTGGCCAAACGTTGGCACATTCTTCCCGTCACCTTAAAGCTGGTCGAGGTGTTTCGCCACTGGGCCATGCTGGAGGTCTATATCGTCAGCCTGCTGGTTGCCCTGTTCAAACTGATCGACATCGCCGATGTGCGCCTCGGTGGCGGCTTGCTCAGCCTCGGTATTCTGATGCTGCTCAACATGACCCTGCTGATCCTGTTTGACCCCGCCCCCTACTGGGCGCGGATCCCGTTAAAGGAGCCGGAACATGACCAGCGCCCGTGAGATGGGGCTCTGCCGCTGCCATACTTGCGGTCTTCTGGTGCGTTATCAAGTCGAGGCAGTCTGCCCCCGCTGCAGCAGCAAGCTGCAGGTGCGCATTCCCCGCTCCCTCGCCTGGTCGTGGGGCTTGCTGGCGCTCGCCACCTTTATGTTGCTGCCTGCCAATCTGTTGCCCATTACCCACTTCTACAACAAGGGGTTACTGCAGTCAGATACCATCTTCAGCGGTATCATGATGCTCTATCGCAGCAAAATGAGCGGGATTGCCACCATAGTCCTCACCGCCAGCATACTGGTACCCGTGGGCAAGATATTGGGTCTGGGCTGGATCTGCTGGCAGTTGCAGCGGGCCAAACCGGTGCGGCGCAAGCGCCAGCTGGTGATGTATCGGGTGATCGATTTTATCGGTCGCTGGTCGATGCTGGACTTGTTCGTGATTTCGCTGATGGTGGCACTGGTCGATCGGGGTGTGCTGCTGAGTGTCCGCGCAGGCCCAGGGGCCACCGCCTTTGCCGGTGTGGTGGTGCTGACCATGATGTCGGCCCGCATGCTCGATACCCGTTTACTGTGGGACAAGGCGGCCCGTTAATGATTTCTCTGTTTTTGTCTGATGTGCTGTTTAATCCAGCCAATAAGGAGTCGGTATGATCGGGGCTGAACCCGTCATTGAAAAGCGTCGCTGGTTATCGCCGGTCTGGCTGTTACCCCTGATAGCCCTGCTGCTGGCAGGTGGCTTTCTCTATCAGCAGGTATTGAGCCGTGGCCAGCTTATCCAGATCAACTTCGCCCAGGGCAACGGCATCTTGCCGGGTAAAACCCAAGTTCGTTATCAGGGGGTGGCCATCGGCGTGGTGCAAGAGCTGGAGCTGGCTGAAGATGGCCGCAAGATTGCGGTGATGGCCAAGATTGACAGCCGTGCCAGACCACTGATCCGCAAGGGATCCGACTTCTGGCTGGTGAGCCCCAAGGCATCGCTGACCGAGATCTCCGGTCTCGATACCCTGGTCTCCGGCAACTACATCAACCTGCAGCCGGGGCGTGAAAGCAATCCGCTGGAGGAGACCTTCGATGCACTGGAGGGCCCTCCTCCCGGCTATCAGGCTCAGGGGCGGATGCTGCACCTGACCGCCGATTCGCTGGGTTCTGTGGGGATTGGCGCCAAGCTCTATTTCCGCGGTATCGAGGTGGGCAGCGTCATCAATACCCGCCTGGGTCAAGACAACCAGAACGTCATTCTGGATCTGGTGATCGAGCCGCGTTTCGAGCATCTGGTCAAAGCCGATACCCGCTTCTGGAACATCAGTGGCATCAAGGGCTCCTTCAGTCTGGCCGGGGTAAGCGTGGAGGCAGGCAGCCTCACCTCCATTCTGAGCGGCGGCATTGCCTTTGACTCACCCAAAGATTCACCGGAGCCGGAGAAGGGACAGACTTTCGTCCTCTATAAAGGGCTGGCGGAAGCGGCACGCGGTGCGCGTATCGACATTGCGGCTGGCGATCTTCCGGTCAAGGATGGGATGCCCATCCTCTATGAGGGGATCGAGATTGGTCGTATCGACCCCATTCGCCTCACCGACAAAGGCCGGGTGGTCACAGCGCTGATCAACCCGGAGCAGGCCTATCGCATTACCGACAAGAGTCAACTGGTGTGGGAGAGCGTATCCCTCTCCGCGACCGGCGTGCAGCATGCAGATCGCCTGCTCTCCGGCCCGGCCATTCGCCTGGACTATGTAGCGGGCAAACCGGTACAGAAGATGACCCTGACCGATCGCGCGCCCCAGAGCGGCACCAAGGTGACGCTGCAGGCTGACGATCTGGCGGGGCTCAATCAGGATGCACCTGTCTGGTACAAGGGATTGCAGGTGGGCCGTATCAGCCAGCTCACCCTGGATGCGCGCGGCAATGCCAGCGTCGAGCTGGTGATGGCGCCGAACTATGGTCACCTGCTCAACCGTGCCCGCTTCTATCGCGCCGCCCCGTTGCAGATCGATGCCGATCTGAGTGGCATCAAGGTAGAAACCAGTCCGGCCAGTGCCTGGCTGGGGGGCGGGATCAAGCTGGTACAAGCCAGCAGTGGCGAGCGGATTAACCGTCTCTACCCCAGTCAGGAGCTGGCACTGCTCGGTACCCGTGATGCCAAGCCCCAGCGCTGGTTGCTCAAGGCAGGTCAGGCCGATGGCATTGGCATTGGCTCACCTGTGCTCTATCTGGGGTTGGAAGCGGGCAAGGTCAAACAGCTGCGCGCCGCCAAAGAGGGGGTCGAGATCGAACTCGAGATTGATGGAATCTATGCTCCCCTCCTCGCCCAACAACCCCAGTTCT
The DNA here is from genome assembly GCF_054052405.1 of Aeromonas aquatilis. Taxonomy (NCBI): domain Bacteria; kingdom Pseudomonadati; phylum Pseudomonadota; class Gammaproteobacteria; order Aeromonadales; family Aeromonadaceae; genus Aeromonas; species Aeromonas aquatilis. The sequence continues at coordinate 16,470 of NZ_JBSTYP010000048.1, forward strand.
GGAAAAAACCGGCCATCGACACCAAGGTGCGGGTCGATGGGGTTCAGGTCAAAGTGGGTAACCTCGGTACCCTGCTGCGCGGTGCCATCGAGTTCGACCGGTTGGCCAATGGCCGCAGCAGCCATCAACTGTTCGATTCCAGGGAGCAAGCCAAGGCCAAGGTGCGCCAGCTGTCACTGGTAGCAGAGAGCAATCCGGGGCTCGGGATTGGCAGCCCGATCCGCTATCGCGGGGTCGATATAGGCAAAATTGAAGAGATCGAGCTGGAGCCGTCACTGGGTCAGGTGATCTTCAAGGCCGAACTCGATGGCCACTACGCCGAGCGTTTCCTGCAGTCCGGCGCCCGCTTTACTCTGGTGCAGGCCAAGCTGGGGCTCGGCGGGGTTGCGCACCTCGATACCCTGATCAAGGGGGCGTTTGTAGAAGCACAACCGGGTAAAGGCGCAGGCAAAGATCGCTTCCCCTTGAGTCAAGTCGGCCCTGTGGGTCTGGCCCTGACCCTCAAGAGCCCCTCCGTCAATGGCCTGAGCGTCGGCAGCCCGCTGCTTTTTCGCAAGATGGTGGTGGGCAGTGTCACCAAGGTGGCGCTGGCTCGGGATGGTAGCGAGGTGGTGATCGATGTCAACGTGGATCTGGAGTATGCCCATTTGGTGCGGGCCAACTCCCGTTTCTGGAATGTCTCCGGGGTCAAGGCGGATATCGGTCTGACCGGCGGCACTATCGAAGTGGAGACAGTGCAGAGCCTGCTGGCCGGCGGCATCGCCTTCAATACGCCGGAGAGAGAGATGGGGTCAACCGTCAAGGCTGGCCACAGCTATCCGCTTTACGGCAAGGCTGAGAAAGAGTGGCTGGAGTGGAGTCCGCGTATCCAGCCCTGATCTCTTCCCTTTGTATCTCATCCAAGCCCGGCACAGTGCCGGGCTTTTTTATATTCCAGTGCCTGTTGATAGGGTTCAGATTCAGAATATTCTTAGCCTTGTGATAGGATATCGCCCCTCTTTTTCGGTCAACGAGATGGCACAGTGCACGACAACACCTTCCTTCCCGATTACTTTTTACGCCACATTGCGGCCATCATGCCGGCCCATCTCTCGATGGATGAGTTTGTGGCCAGTTGTCGACGTCCGCTGCGACGCAGCATTCGGGTCAACACCTTGAAAATCGCCGTCTCGGATTTCGTCGCGCTGATGGAGCCACTGGGTTGGCAGCTTGACCCTGTCCCCTGGTGTGATACCGGCTTCTGGCTGACCCGCAGCGATGAAACTGTCCCCCTTGGCAACACCGCCGAGCACTTGAGCGGGCTCTTCTACATTCAGGAAGCGAGCTCCATGCTGCCGGTGACGGCACTCTTTGCCAGCGACAAGATCAAAGCGGACGGCATGTTGCTGGATGCGGCGGCAGCCCCCGGTTCCAAGACCACCCAGATCGCCGCCCTGATGAACAATCAGGGGATGTTGGTTGCCAACGAGTTTTCCAGCAGCCGGTTGAAAGTGCTGAGCGCCAATATCCAGCGTTGCGGCGTGACCAATGTGGGCATGACCCATTTTGATGCCAAGGTGTTTGGCCAGTGGTTGCCGGAGACATTCGATGCCATCCTGCTCGATGCCCCCTGCTCCGGCGAAGGGACTGTGCGAAAAGATGAAGATGCCCTGCGCAACTGGAGCATCGAGAGCATCGACGAGATCGCGGCGGTGCAGCAAGGGTTGCTGGAGAGCGCCTTCCATGCCTTGAAACCGGGCGGTGTGCTGGTCTACTCCACCTGCACCTTGAGCCAGCAGGAGAATCAGGCGGTCTGCCAATCCCTGCTGGACAAGTTTGGCGATGCGTTGAGTTTTGACTCGCTGGCCGACCTGTTCCCTCATGCAGAGCAGGCCTGCACATCCGAAGGATACCTGCACGTTTGGCCCCAGATCTTCGACAGTGAAGGCTTTTTCGTCGCCAGATTGCGTAAGCATCACTCGGTGCCCAACACCATGTTCAAGCCGGGCAAGCTGGGCAAATTCCCCTTCCTGCCGCTGGCAGCGAAAGAGTCAGAGCCCATGCTGCGCGAGATTGAAGCCAACTTCGGGGTGGCACCTCAGGGTCAGCTGTTTGGCCGCAATGACGAGATCTGGCTCTTCCCCCAGCTGTTTGATCAGGTGCAGGGCAAGCTGCGTTTCGATCGCATCGGCATCAAGTTGGCCGAGACCTTCAAGAAGGGTTATCGCCTCACTCATGAGTGGGCACTGGCCTATGGCGATAAAGCGAGCAAGGGGGTAGTCGAACTGGATAGCGCCAATGCGCGGGAATTCATGATGGGGCGGGACGTCTGGCCAGAACATGATGCTGGCGTTGGCGAGGTGATCGTCCGCTATCAGGGACATACCCTGGGGATGGGGAAATGGGTGGGGAGTCGGGTCAAGAATGCCCTCCCCCGCGAGCTGGTGCGTGACAACAATCTGTTCAATGCGTAGTGGGCCGTTCGGTGCATCAGCACTTGAACGAGTCCGAAATACCCACACTCTGGTTGAACTTTTATTCGGATCTTGAAAAGCCTTGAGCCTTGTCTAAGCTTAAGGCAATCCGAACACCAGTTAGCGCACGGCTCTGCAAGGAGCCAATTCCCCTATGCCAGGTACAAGGAATTCGTACCTGGCTTTTTTTATCTCTTCACGTATCGCTGTTACTTCACTCTTGTGTCTATTCAACGGTCTCTTCGACCTGTGTGGCGACTCTGTTTTCAAACGGAGGTTCTCTACCCAGCTCATGTTGGTAGAGCAGATCGATCGCCTGCTCGATGAGTGATGCCTGACTGTCTTCGAGATGAAGACCCAGTGCGGCCAATCGTTCGGTGTGGCGATTGCTGATCCAGCATTGCAGCCGGGTATGGGTCTCCTGTTTGCGTTTTACATGTTGGCGCTGCCGCTCGGCATTGTTTTGGGGCCCCGCCTCTTGCTCTTCACGCCCTGTCATTTCTTGGCTCATATGTCCTTGCGATGTTCCATTTCCGGATTTGTTATCTCTCATCACATGCCATTATCCATTGGAAGATGCCCTTCCGCTTTGGGCTGTTGGCTTGCGCGACAAATATATCATTAGATCAACAGGATATCATTTAACATAAATAATTCATATGCGCAGTCAGGATGTCAGAGCAAGCCATCAAGGGCATGATCAGAGAATTTGTGGGCGTCATCGAAGTACTCCTGCAGGGTTCGCATATCCTTGTGGCGAGTGATTTCAATGATCTTGTTCATCGGCTTTCCGGCCGTTACCGCAGAGGTGATAAATCCACGCCGTAGGCTATGGCCACTGACATAGAGATCATCGATGGTTTGGCCGGTTCGCCGCTTGATCATCAGATTGATGCCCTGGGGGCCGAGTGGTTCGGCCATCAGTTGACCCCAACGATTCATGCGCCGAAATAGCGGCCCCTCGCTGATCCGGCTTTTGTGTAACCACTTTTGCAGTGCCGAGACGGGACAGTAGTGCTTGCCCGGGATCAGGGCGATCTCGGTTTCATGCAACTGATGTTTGCTCGGTTTGAGGCGAAGGCGGATCCCCTGCCCCATAAAATCGAGATCGCTCACCTCAATTCGGGCCGCTTCCGAACGGCGCAAGGCGCCACTGAACATCAGCAGTATCAGGGTGTGATCACGCAAACCCGCGAGGTCATTGGTGTCGATGCCATCCAGCACCTGGGTCAAAGGTTGCAGCGTCAGGGCACCGGTTTTGCGCTTGCGGTTATCCCCCAACCTGACAATACCGCGCATCATCTCCTTGATTTCGGGATGTTCGGTGGGCATGGGGTGAATGCCTTTCTGCTTGAAGGCATAACGGATCCCGGCAAGCCGTCTCACCAGGGTTGCCGGTTTACGAGGTTCACCATTGCGCAGCTCCCCTTTTCCCTCCTCTTTATCCAGCCATACCCAGTCGGCCAATACGCCGTCAGCCTGATCTGCGAGAAAATTCATGATGTCGTGATGGGTCGTTTGCAGCGGATCCAGCCCGTGTAATTGGCACCAGAAGACAAAAATACGGGTATCCGCCTGATAGGCATTGAGTGTGGAATCCGCTTTTGCACTGCGCAAAAAGCGGCGTGCCCGACTATTTAGCTGCGCATCGAAAACAGTCTGCAGTGACTGATGAGCCGGATTGGATAAGGTTGGATATGTCACAGAACCCTATGATTCATATGATGTTTGAGAGGATCTTACAGGATCCTCCACACACATCAAGTATCGATAATGAATATTATCGATACTTATAGCCTGATGTTTTTATACCCTTTGGCCACATTAGATAAACGAAACATCGGAATTTCATTCGACTCCAGTTTGTATGGATGAACAGGTTACATTGTCTGGGGTGAGTGAGAGATAACACGGCGCAGTGTTGATACTCAGGTGGGCAATCAGCTTGGTATTTGAAATATAAAAAGCCCCGAACAACGGGGCTTCTGTGTTATTTTTTCGCCAGTTTGAATAGTTCAAAGAAATTCCGGCTGGTGGCTTCTGCCAATTCATTAAGCGGAATATGACGCAGATCGGCAATAAACTGGGCAACGTCACGCACAAAGGCGGGCTCGTTCTCCCTCCCCCGATGCGGCACGGGGGCAAGATAGGGCGAGTCGGTCTCGACCAGCAATCTGTCGAGGGGCAGAGCCTTGACCACCTCTTGCAGGGCAGATGCATTTTTAAAGGTGGCGATCCCGGAGATGGAGATATAGAACCCCATCGCCATCGCGGCTTGTGCCATTTCGAGGGATTCGGTGAAGCAGTGCAGCACACCGCCAACCTGATCCGCTCCCTCTTCACGCATGATCTGCAAGGTATCTTGCTGGGCATCGCGGGTATGGATGATCAGCGGTTTGTTCAGCGCGCGAGCAACCCGGATATGTTCGCGGAAAGAGGCTTGCTGTACTTCCTTGTTCTCGGGGGAGTAGAAGTAGTCGAGCCCGGTTTCGCCGATGGCGATCACTCTTTCGTCCGCAGCCTGTGTCAGCAACAAGGCTGCATCCACACCGGGTTCCTGATTGAGCGGGTGCACCCCGCAAGAGGCAAACACCTGGGGATAGGGGGCGATCACCTCTAGCATGGTCGGGAACTGTGCCTGAGTGACACTGACACAGAGAAAATATCCCACGTCCAGTTTCGCGGCCTTGGCCAGCACATCGGCCATGCTGGTCTGCTTGCTGCCATAGCTGAGGCGATCGAGATGACAGTGGGAATCAACGAGTAACATATAAAACCTTTCTGCTTGTCGGTACTTATAACCAGCGACTGAGCCAGTTCATCAAATGGATGGTGGGATTGGAGAGCTGGCCCGGCTGGCATGCCGCTTTAAGAGCAACCAGATCTTGTTCTGCCTCCAGCAGTTTTTCGCTGGAGTGCTGCTCCGCCAACCGCTGACTCAAGATGGCCAGGTCTGGCATAGCCAGTTGCTGGTGACCACATCCGGCCTGGGTTTTCAGGGCATCACACAAGAAGAGCTGCAACCAGTGCAATCTGACTTGCGTCTCCTGACCAAGCAGACTGCACAATGCCGTCGCCTTGACCGGACTTTGACTCAGGGCGGCAAACTGCTCCAGTAGTTCGCGACGAGTGCCGTCCTGTTGCTGCTCGATATAGTCGAGGACCCGCAGCGGGGCCCCCTGACAGATCCGCACCTGAGCCAGGGTGGCCTGATGACCCTGCTCGGCCAGCCAGCGTACCGTCTCCCCTTCCGCAGGCAACTGACAGACATGTTTGTGACAGCGACTGAGAATGGTGGGGAGCAGCCGCGAAACTTGGGAGGCAATCAGCAACAGCAAGCTGTCGCCAGCTGGCTCTTCCAGGGTTTTCAGCAGGGCGTTAGCCGCCGATTCAGTCATCCGCTCCGCATCTGGAATGATCACCACCTTGCCACGGCCGAGCTGGGCAGAGCCTTGCAGCCGGGTGCAGATCTCGCGAATGGCCTCGACCCCGATGGTCTTGCTGTCGCGTGTGATGGTACCGAGATCAGGGTGGTTACCCTTGTCAAACAGCTGGCAGGAGTGGCAATGACCGCACGGTTCTCCGCGATCAGATTGCTGGCAAAGGTGCAAACGCGCCAACCGCTCGGCCAGCTGCGCCTTGCCAAGACCGGGATCGCCGAGCAACAACCAGGCGTGGCCGAGACGACCGGACTGGGCCGTCTGGCTCAGTGCATGCCAGTCGGGGATCAGCCAGGGATACATAGCGGCTCGTTCGATAGATAGTGATCCAATGCGCGCTCAATGGACGTTTTGACCTGTTCCGGCGTTTGCGCCGCATCGATCACCACAATGGAATCATCCTTGGCGGCCAGTTCGAGATAACGAGTGCGGGTACGCTCGAAGAAGCTCAGTTGCTCCAGTTCGATGCGATCCAGCTCGCCGCGATGGCGAGCGCGTTGTAAGCCAAGGGCAGGATCGATATCGAGATAGAGGGTGAGTTCCGGCTTGAAGTTGCCGAGCACCGCCTGCTTGATGGCACCGATGAGCTGGGCATCGATACCGCGACCACCGCCCTGATACGCCTGGGAGGAGAGATCGTGGCGATCCCCCACCACCCAGACACCGTCGGCCAGTGCGGGTTTGATGCGGGTCTCCACCAGTTGCACCCGGGAGGCGTACATCAGTAGCAATTCCGCCTCGATGGTGAGGCGCTCGTCGTGCACCTCTTTGACAATGGCCCGCATCCGCTCGGCAAGCGGCGTACCACCTGGCTCGCGGGTGCACTCGATCCGGTTGATGCCGTGGCGCTGCAGATAGTCGGTCACATAACGCACGGCCGAGCTCTTCCCTGCCCCTTCCAATCCTTCGATCACAATAAATTTAGACATTAGGGTTTCTTCAATATGTATTCGCGAACCGCCCGATTATGTTCATCGAGGGTTTTGGAGAAATAGTGGGCACCGCCCCCCTTGGCGACAAAGTAGAGATAGTCGGTCGATTTGGGGTTAAGCGCAGCTTCGATGGAGGCCTTGCCCGGCATGGCAATTGGCGTGGGCGGCAGACCGTCGATCACATAGGTGTTGTAGGGATTCTTGTCGGTCAGATCGCTACGGCGAATGTTACCGTCATAGCGATCCTTCACCCCGTAAATCACGGTAGGGTCGGTCTGCAACTTCATGCCAAGACGCAGACGATTGACGAATACGGAGGCGATCTGCGCCCGCTCGTCCGGCTGGCCAGTCTCTTTCTCGATAATGGAAGCCATGATCAACGCCTCATAGGGCGTCTTGTAAGGCAGGTTGGCCTGACGTTTCTCCCAGCTCTGCTGCAGGAAGGTCTCCATATCCTGATGGGCGCGGCGCAAGATCGAGAGATCGCTGGCATGGGTGGTATAGGCGTAGGTTTCCGGCAGGAACCACCCCTCCAGCTTGCCATTCTCGATGCCGAGCTCCTGCGCCAGATCGGTTTCGGATTGCTCTACGGTCAACCGCTCGAGATAAGGGGCGCTTGCGAGCTGCTTCTGCCAATCTTCGAAACGGGAGCCTTCAACGAAGGTGAGGCTGAAGTGAAACTCCTTGCCCGATGCGAACAGAGAGAGGGTCTCCTTGAGGGGGGCCCCTTCCTTGATCTCGTAGGTACCCGATTTGATGGCCACCAGTTCGGGATGGCCGCGCAGCCAGAGCCGCACCGCCCAAGGGCTGGTTTCCCCCTCCCCCAGTTCGGCGATCAGGCGCGCAGCATGGGCCCCCTTCTCCACCGTATAGAGCCGGGTCGGCCCATTGTTGGTGAGCGTCTCCACCTGTTGCCATTTGTGATATACATAGCCCCCGGCGACGGCCACAGTCAGTGCCGCCCCCGCGAGCAGGGTGTAAAGCCGATTAAACTTCAATGACCAAACGCTCCTGTAAACGGCGACTCAATACCGCTGCGGGATAATGAATATCCTCGATGCCGTTGACCGGCACCACCCCCATCAGGGTATTGGTGAGCCACACCTCTTCCGCCTGCCATAGTGACTCCAGCGGAGCCTCTACCACACGCAACTCAATACTCATCTGTTTCAGCATCGCCATCACCTGGCGGCGCATGATGCCATCGACACCACCGCGGGCCAGATCCGGCGTAAACACCGTCTTGCCCCGACGCCAAAACAGATTGGCACTGACGCCTTCGGTCAGAAAACCGCGGCTGTTAAGCACTATCCCTTCGACTGCATCACAGCTGACAAGTTCGCTTTTCAGCAACACCTGCTCCAGACGATTCAAGGTTTTAAGCCCGGCCAGCATTGGGGCATCGCCGATGCGCTGGCGGCACACCACCATTTCGATACCCTGCTGTTGCCACTGGCCATAGTGGGTAGGAAATGGCGCCAGGCTGACAATGCGGGTCGAGTGCTGACATCCGCTGCCATCATAGCCCCTGCCACCCTCGCCGCGGGTCAGGATCACCTTGGCCACGCATTGTGGCTGGTTGGCCACCATCTCTTCAACCTCCTGGCTCAACAGATCCCAGTCAGGATCAGCCAATCCCAGCCGGTTGTTGGCCTGCTGCAGCCGTGCAAGATGGGCAGGCCACTGCAATACACGACCATCCCTGACCGCCATGGTGGTGAAATGACCGTCACCATAGGCCAGTCCCCGATCATGGGCAGAGATGGTATCAAGCTTCATTCCATTGATAAGCAAAGGGATCCCTCCGATAAAAAAGGCCCGATACCGGCAGTATCGGGCCTGTGTCTTTGCCCTGTGGCAAATTATACGCGTTTGAAGATCAGCGAGCCATTGGTGCCGCCAAATCCAAACGAGTTGGAGAGGGCGTACTCGAAGCTGCCTGACTTGGCAACATGGGGCACCAGATCCAGATCGCACTCTTCATCCGGGTTGTCCAGGTTGATGGTGGGCGGCGCCACCTGATCACGCAGAGCCAACACAGTGATGATCGCCTCGATGGCGCCGGCGGCGCCCAGCAGGTGACCGGTCATTGACTTGGTGGAGCTGATCATCAGGGATTTGGCGTGCTCACCAAACACCGACTTCATGCCACGCAGTTCGGCCACATCACCCAGCGGGGTGGAGGTGCCATGAGCGTTGATGTAACCAATCTGCTCGGGGGCAATGCCGGCATCCTTGATGGCATTTTTCATGGCGCGAGCGCCACCGTTGCCATCAGCGGGAGGCGCAGTCATATGGTAAGCATCGCCGCTCATGCCAAAACCGACCAGCTCGGCATAGATCTTGGCGCCACGGGCCTTGGCGTGTTCGTACTCTTCCAGCACCAGTACACCGGCACCGTCACCCAGCACAAAACCATCGCGATCTTTATCCCACGGACGGCTCGCTTTTTGCGGCTCGTCGTTGCGGTTGGAGAGTGCCTTGGCTGCAGCAAAACCACCCATCCCCATCGCGGTGGAGGCTTTCTCGGCACCGCCAGCGACCATCACGTCGGCATCACCGTACGCGATCATCCGGCCAGCCATACCGATGGCATGGGTACCAGTGGTACAGGCGGTAGTCACGGCGATGTTCGGCCCTTGCAGACCTTTCATGATGGAAAGATGACCGGACACCATATTGATGATGGTGGACGGAACGAAGAAGGGACTGATCTTGCGCGGGCCGCCGTTGACCAAGCTTTCGTGGTTCTGTTCAATCAGACCCAGACCGCCGATACCGGAGCCAATCGCCACGCCGACACGTTCGGCATTCTCTTCATTGATGGTCAGGCCGGAATCATCCAGCGCCTGCATACCGGCCGCGATGCCGTATTGAATGAAGAGATCCATTTTGCGAGCGTCTTTACGGTTGATACCGTATTGCTCGGGATCGAAATCCTTGACCAGACCTGCGAAGCGGGTTGCAAACTCGCTGGCATCAAAGTGTTCGATAAGGGAAATGCCGCTCTGCCCGTTGAGCAGTGCTTGCCAGCTGGATTCGGCAGTGTTACCCACCGGGGAAAGCATCCCCAAGCCGGTCACCACGACTCTGCGTTTTGACACTGAGGTAGTCTCCGAGAGGTGTTTTGAAAAGGAACAAATACAAAAGAAGCGGCCCTTGGGCCGCTTCTCTTAGAACAGGAACTTATTCCTGATTAGCGGTGATGTAGTCGATAGCCGCTTGAACAGTGGTGATCTTCTCGGCTTCTTCATCAGGAATTTCGGTATCGAATTCTTCTTCCAGCGCCATTACCAGTTCAACGGTATCCAAAGAGTCAGCGCCCAGGTCGTCGACGAAGGAGGCAGCGTTCTTGACGTCTTCTTCTTTAACACCCAGTTGTTCGATGATGATTTTCTTTACGCGTTCTTCGATGTTGCTCATGACCTGAATTTTCCTTTAAAAATACGCTATTTGCGTCTGGTTGGGGTAGTTTATTCAATTGACGTGAGTTTGCAAGTAGCTTGCCGCTGGTCAAACCACGAAATGTGCCAAACTTCGGCGTACTATCGCAAATTTGAACAGATCTCACGACAAATTGATTACACCATGTACATCCCGCCATTAACATGCAGGGTTTCGCCGGTGATATAGGCTGCTTCATCAGAAGCCAAGAATACCACAGCTGCGGCAATTTCTTTTGGATCACCCAAACGGGCGGCAGGCACCTGACTCATGATGCCGGCACGTTGATCGTCATTCAGGGCACGGGTCATGTCGGTTTCGATGAAACCGGGGGCAACCGCGTTCACTGTGATACCACGGGATGCCACTTCCCGCGCCAACGATTTGGTAAAACCAACCAGACCCGCCTTGGCGGCAGCATAGTTGACCTGACCCGCATTGCCCATGGTGCCTACCACGGAACCAATGCTGATGATGCGACCGTGACGTTTCTTCATCATGGCACGCAACACCGGTTTGCTCAGACGATAAAGCGAGGTCAGATTGGTATCGATGATCTCGTTCCATTCGTCATCTTTCATCCGCATCAACAGGTTGTCACGGGTGATCCCCGCGTTGTTGATCAGGATGTCAATGTCGCCAAAGCGCGCCTTGATGGCGGCGAAGACGGCTTCGATGGATTCCTGGCTGGTCACGTTGAGTGCCATGCCGCAACCATTGTCGCCCAAATAGGCGCTGATCGCCTCGGCACCACTCTCGCTGGTCGCCGTACCAACCACTTTCGCGCCACGGGCCACGAATGTTTCGGCAATCGCACGGCCGATGCCACGACTGGCACCGGTCACCAACACAACCTTATCGGTAAAGCTCATCACTTGCTCCTGTTTACTTGATCTGGGCCAGCGCCTGCTCGAAAGAGGCGGCATCGTTAGCGTGAATACCTTCCACGCGCTTGTCGATGCGCTTGGCGAGCCCGGTCAGCACTTTGCCCGGTCCCATCTCAATCTCGAGGGTAACGCCCTCATTTGCCATCCGCTCGACAGTCTCGGTCCAACGAACCGGGCTGAACAGCTGACGTACCAGCGCTTGCTTGATGGCGGCCGGACCCTGTTCACAGGATACGTCGACATTATTGATGACCGCGATGGTTGGAACCTTGATCTCGATCCCGTCCAACGCAGCTGCCAGTTTTTCTGCGGCAGGTTTCATCAGCGCGCAGTGAGACGGCACGGAGACCGGCAGCGGCAGCGCACGCTTGGCGCCCGACTCTTTCATCAGCACGTTGGCGCGCTCAACGGCCTCTTTGTGACCGGCGATCACCACCTGGCCCGGGGAGTTGAAGTTGACCGGAGAGACCACCTGCCCTTGTGCCGCTTTTTCGCAGTTGGCGGCGATAGATTCGTTATCAAGGCCGATGATGGCCGCCATGGCGCCGGTGCCTTCCGGTACCGCTTCCTGCATGGCCAGACCACGCAGCTCGACCAGTTTGACCGCATCGGCAAAATCAAGTGCGCCGCTGCAAACCAGCGCGGAGTACTCACCCAGGCTGTGACCCGCCATCATGGCAGGAGTTGCCCCACCCTGCTGTTGCCAAAGGCGCCACAGGGCGATAGAGGCTGTCAGCAGCGCAGGCTGGGTGCGCCAAGTTTTGTTCAGATCTTCAACCGGACCATTCATCGCCAGGGCAAACAGGTCATAACCCAGCACCTGGCTCGCCTCGGCGAAGGTATCCTTGATCACGGCATGTTGTTCGGCCAGCTCGGCCAGCATGCCCACAGTTTGGGAACCTTGTCCCGGGAAGGCAATGGCAAATTGGGTCATCATTGATTCCTTTTAGATAAGACAAAAATGAAATCGTTGCGGGATGACAGCACTCATTCATCCCGCATTGGATCAGAGGCGAACCAGCGCCGAGCCCCAGGCAAAACCACCGCCGAAGGCTTCCAGCAAGACCAGCTGGCCCGGTTTGATCCGGCCATCCCGCACCCCTTCATCGAAGGCAATAGGTACGGACGCAGCAGAGGTGTTGCCGTGCTTGTCGAGGGTCAACACTACCTTGTCGAGGCCCATACCGAGTTTCTTGGCAGTGGCGCTGATGATGCGGAAGTTGGCCTGATGGGGCACCAGCCAGTCCAGCTCGCTCGGCTCGAGACCGGCAGCTGCCAGGGTCTCGGTCACGATCTCGCTCAGACGGGTGACTGCCACTTTGAACACATCGTTGCCCTTCATGTACATGTAGGCTTCGAGTTCGGCGCCCGGCATACCGCGACGGGGTTGCGGCAGCTTGAGCAGATCGCCATAACGGCCATCGGCATGAAGATGAGTGGAGAGAATGCCCGGTGTTTCGCTGGCGCCAATCACCACGGCACCTGCCCCATCACCAAAAATAATGATGGTGCCGCGATCTTGCGGATCGCACATGCGCGATAACACATCGGCCCCGACGACCAGCACATGGCGGGCAGCGCCAGATTTGACGAACTGATCGGCAATAGAAAGCGCATAGGTGAAACCGGCGCAGGCCGCAGCCACATCAAAGGCAGGAATGCCCGGTACGCCGAGCAACCCCTGCAGTTCGCAGGCAGCCGCCGGGAAAGCATTTTCAGCACTGGTGGTGGCCAGCACTATCATATCGAGATCGGCTGCGGTCAAGCCCGCTGCATCCAGGGCGCGCAGGGCGGCCTGGTGCGCGAGGGTGGCAACGGTCTCGTCAGCACCGGCAATACGGCGCTCACGAATACCGGTGCGTTCCACGATCCACTCATCACTGGTCTCAACCATCTGCTCGAGATCGGCATTGGTACGCACTGAACTCGGCAGATAGCTGCCAGTACCCAAAATTTTGCTATGCATAGAGTTCTTATAGATCCCTGTCAGAGAAGACAGCTTCAAGGCGATCTGCTATTTGCAGTGGAAGTTGATGTTTGGCCTCTTGTGCGGCCAGCAGGATCGCATTACACAGAGCGCGCCGCTCGGCCCGCCCATGACTTTTTACCACAATGCCGCGCAATCCTAACAGACTTGCCCCGTTATACTGGTCGGGGTTCAGGTAAGAAAAACGCCGTTTGAACATAAATCCGGCGATCCGGCCAAGAAAACTGCGTTTCTTGCGGGGATATCCGGCCAACTGGGCCATCATCCGCACTACTCCCTCCGCCGTCTTGAGGGCAACATTGCCGACAAAACCATCGCAAACAATCACGTCGCACTCGCCACTGAAGATGCGATCCCCTTCGATGAAACCGACATAGTTAAGCGCAGTGCACTGACGCAACAACTCGGCACTGTGGCGCACCAGATCGTTGCCCTTGATCTCCTCCTCGCCGATGTTGAGCAAGGCAACACGGGGTGATGCAATGCCTTCGACCTTTTCGGCCACGACGGAGCCCATCACCGCAAACTGCAACAGGGTATCGGCATCGCAGCTGACGTTGGCGCCAAGATCCAGCATCACTGTGCGCTTGCCACTCAATGTCGGCAACGCCTTGATAAGGGCGGGTCTGTCTACCCCTGGCAAGGATTTGAGCACGCACTTGGCCATCGCCATCAGCGCACCGGTATTGCCGGCACTGACGCAGGCATCGGCCTCACCGGTTTTCACCAGATTGAGTACCACCCGCATGGAGGAGTCTTTAAGGGTACGCAACGCCACGATCGGTTTATCGCCCATGCCAACCACTTGGGATGCATGTACGAAACGAACGCGGGGATGATTCAGCAAGCCATGTTGCTGCAGCAGAGAGGAGGTCTGATGTTGGTCGCCGACCAGGATCAGTTTTAGCTGGGGTAAAAGAGACAGTGCCTGCACGGCGGCAGGCACTGTTTCCGAGGGGCCAATATCTCCCCCCATGATGTCTAGCGCGACAGTTTGCGTAGACAAAGGCAATCCTTAAGCGATTACCTTTTTACCGCGGTAGAAACCATCGGCAGTCACGTGGTGACGACGATGAATTTCGCCACTGGTCTGATCAACAGTCAGGGCAGCGGTGGTCAGCGCATCGTGGGAACGACGCATGCCACGCTTGGCACGGGTTTTACGGTTCTGTTGTACGGCCATTGTAGGCTAACTCCTAAATTCACTTACGTTTAAGCTCTTCAAGAACTGCAAAGGGATTCGGCCGCTCATCAGCAGGTTCGATTTCACCCCAGGTCATCTCCATGTTTCCTCTCGGGCATGCATCCAGAGAATGCATTGCGACTTGAGGCAACGAGAGGATGAGTTCATCCTCCAGGATTTGATGAAGATCTATCTCGCCGTTTTCGTCCAACTCAATGGGCTCATAAGCTTCCGGCAGTTCTTCCTCGTTTGTTCTTTCGAACAGCGGAGTGTAGATAAATTCAGCTTCACAGAGGTGTTCGAATGTCTCTCCGCAACGTTGGCAAACCAGGTCAACCTTGGCATGGGCAGTGCCTTTCATAACGGTCAACTTCTGGACATCTTTGCCAAAGTGCAGTGATACCTCGATATCACTCTGCAAGCCAGCGGTTGATTCCTCCAGCCTGGGCATCTGCGACTTTTCCACTATCCCGATGTAATCGAGCAGCTTCAAGGCACTACGGACTGGATCAACCTTAACGGGCAACTTCACCTTTTGCATAGGGCGCGAATAATATAGGTCCAACAACTGATAGTCAAAGGAAAAAGTCCTTACCGCCGATGATTTTAACGTCGCAAGTCCCTAGAATGCCGGTACCTGCTTTCATCGGTAACTCGATTATGCCACAAACGGCCTGAATCGACACCGAATCCGGCAATGATTCAGTAAATATAAGGGTTACAGGCGGTTTCATCGCCCCCCCTCACCTCTCACCGTCCCCTCAAATCCCCCATTTTTCCCATCGTTTTGCCCCAAAAATGCCCCAAACAAACCATCATACCTCCGTCAAAAACGTGCATAGAAAAGCCCGCACGGTGGCGGGCTTAGGAAGGATCCTAACGCTTTACCGTGCCGCATAAACGGCTTCGCGAAGTTTTTCCAGTATACGTGCGATAGCATTACGATCCTGGGGTGTCATATCCACTTGATCAATGTCCCCTGGGTTGCCTCTCAATCTTTCGATGACAGAGGAACTGTATGCATACACAGAAGCAAGGGACGCGATAACCTGTCACTTCATCAGTGTGCTTGAACTAACCTACCTCCCCATGCTTCCCTCTTCTTTGCCGAAGCTGCGAGCCAATTTCAGAAGAAACTAATGGCTATTAGCACAACAAAGCCTATCAGAATCAGCATGAACCCGAAGGCCATGAAGTTGTCCAGGCTGCCCCGATCGGATTTGCTGAAACACCAATACCCCAGGGCGAACGGTATCAATGCCAATGTGAAGCTGAAACTGAAGGCCTTGAGCGCCAACACCATAAACACAAGCGCAAGCAGTATCCACATGGTTGAGTCCTCGTAGGTTAGGCACCCACCGTACCCCCGTCATAACTGATCAACCAGAGCCGCTATTGCACTACTCCCCGTTTTCCTGGAGTTATTAACTGTCGAGAACATTAGTACATTCAGCGGGTCGCCTTTAGCTGCCTTACGACTTGAGTATTCTTCCTCGCGCTTATAAAAATTTAGTTTTTGAGATTTATTACCCAGACCAACATCCAACTTATGGTCGGTCACGTAAAAAACTAATGCCAATGTGTAATAGCATTCAATGAGACTGAATTATCAAGACGTCTTTATAAACCACCGCTGCCCCCAACAATTCTGAAAAGGATCACCAATTTAATATTGGTTAGTTAGACAAGCAGAAAAAAACCAGTGCCATTAGCGGCACTGGCCAAAACAATCAAGTGACAAATTACACTTTCCAGTAAACAAGGGCTAACAACACTCAAACCCGCGTGCTAGCTTGAGTGCTACTACACGCACGAAGATGACTAGCCACAACGCAGGCCACATAGAGAGCAATGCTACTTGTGTCGCAGGCGCAGTAGCGCATCAGCTTCGATATCTAATGTAACGCCTTGGTAGAACACGAAGAAGAGACCTGCATCACATAATTAATCGATAGCCACCACGAGCTTAATAATTGAAGCAATCAATAATCAACTTAATGCATATTTGAATGCTGCGGTTACATTTAGAGTTATATATCTATTGGAAAATACAAATCATCTATCCATTCATAATTTTGTATATCAGTCTGTACTTAGATAAATAGTCAGGTTCGTTAGAATACTCACTTACCATAAAAACTATATTTCGTGACAAACCTCACATATTATTGACGTAGTTTCCGGTTGTCTCGATAACCCAATTGTTCACTCCCAATAGCCCCGATTCTGCCTAACCGTGTTATAAACAAGTGTGTTGCGACTCGCCAGCAGCCTGTCTATCCGTTGGCGTTTTTCCTCTGCACTTAATGTTCGATCCCGTTGCAGTAACTCAATATGGCTTCGTAATACTCTGATTTGCTGCTGGGTTAGGCTCAAGTGACGCCGCGCCTTTAAGATGCCTCCCTGTTCTTCCAACAGCTCATCAGCCTTATCGTCCTCCCCTTCTCCCCGGTACTGGTCAACGGTACGCTTGAGCTGATTCACCTCGTTGAGCATTCGGTAAAAGTCTTCCATATGCTGGGTAGACTTGGCGGGACCAGTGCCGCGGTACACGGCTTTAACCAAAGGGATCTCATCAGCGCGCCAACTGGCTGATTCACCTGGGCGAACAGCCTGGATCAACCCGTCTGCCGCCGCCATTACATAACTGCCCATGGTGCCGGTGTAGCCAATCAACAAGTGCTCCAGTTGCTTGGGAGAAAAGCCCGACAGCTCGCCCAGTTCGCGCATCAGCAAACTGGTCTGCTCGTTGTAACGGGCCTCGGCGCGCACCGCCAGATCCTGGGGGCCATCGATGGGCCCACCGCGGAAGCTGTCATAGTTGAAGGCAGCCTCCACCATCGGCTTAACCAGTTGGGGAGTGGGGTTGAGGGCAAAGGTATCGCCGATCGCCCGGGCAATTGCCTTGCCAAACTGGGCGCCAGTGTCTTTGTCGCCCAGGGCTCGCACCATACGCTCGGGAATGGTGCCGAACATCACCCCGATCTCGAACGGTTTCGGGATCCGGAAGTGTTGATCGCCAAGGAAGAAGTGCCAGTTGGTATCTTTGTCCCAGTCCGGCAGTTCCTCATACCGCTCATCGTCCCAGTTAGCAGCCAGCAGGCCGAGCGACATAGCGGTGATCATGCCAGCACGTTTGGCAATTTCGCGCGGGTTGTCACGCAGCTCGCGGGTCAGCTTGCCCAGTCCCTGAAGGCGGGCATTGAAGAACGGCAGCACCATGGCAGCCCCTTGAATTGCACGGGCAGCCCCCAGCATTGAAAAATCCATCAAGTCCTTCGACTCAAAGGCGGCCTGCGCGTGGCTCTTACCTGCCTTGATGGCGGCGTCATAGACCGCTTCACGGTTGGCATTCTCCAGCCCCTCGCCAAGCCTGTTGTACTTCTCCCACACGTTGGCCACTACCCCTTTGGCGTGGGCCGCATTACGGATGATGGACTTCTCATATCTGGCGATCTGCTCTGGCGTCATCCCCTTGCGGCGCAACGACTTGCGCACCGTGTCAGCCATGGCGGTGGGGTCATTGCCGTTGACGTAGCCACCAAGGAAGCTGGCACCGCTGAACATCACATCAATGGTGCTGCCATCCATGGCCAGGGTTTTCCTCACCCCCTTGATGGAGTCGATCACCGGCTTGAAGCCATCCTTGCTGATCACCCAACTGGAGAGTGAGTCGCGCAAGAAGTTGCGCAGCATGAACTCAGGGGATGCAGTGACACCGGCTGTCAGCAGGCGCTTGGCCTTGGCCGCCACATTAACCAGGGTGCCGAACGGCTGACGATCGAAGAAGGTCATGGCGCGGTAAAGGTCAGGATCCTCCACCCGGATCATGTAGTCCTCACCATCCAGCTTGACGGTGATCAGGTCCTTGCCATTCTTGAGGGCCCGCCAATCCATCATGTTGGGCTTGGCCACCACCTCGATGAGACCGGTATCTGCCAGGTTCCAGACTGTCTTTTGCGCCGCCATGTTCTTCATGGAGGCATCGATCAGCTTGGAGGTAGAGGTGAAGATGTTCTCGAGCAGATCGTTGGTGTTGGCCTCACCACCTTTGAGCTTCTTGATACCGGCGTTCTGGTTGGCGATCCCCTTCGGCTTGAAGGGGGCGATCACGTCGCCATCTTCCGACTCGCGGAAAAAGGGAATATACCACTCGCTCTCGAACTCGGCCCGCACCTCCTTGGTGAACAGACCCGCCTCCTGCGCCAGATCCAGGGTGGCAGCATTGAGCCGGTTCCAGCGCGTCTTGGCCTCCTTGAACTTGGCTTCTTTGCCCTTACCAAGCCCTTTCAGGGCGGCGATGTCATTGGCATCGAGCAGGTTCTCACGCCCCTGCCCCAGCAGGATTTCAGCCCGGTGACCGGCCATCCAGCCAAGCCAGTTATGCAGGTCAGTCCCCAAATCAGAGAAGATCCCCAGCAGCGCATCCTTCTCCCCGGTTCCGGCTTTTCGCTGGATCACCCCATCTTTCCATTCCGGCAGGCCATAGAGCATAGTCGCCTGCATAGTTGAAGCAGCACCGGTCGCCATCCGTGCGGCGATATAGCCAGAGTCGGCAGCGTCCGTAATGCCTGCGGCTTGCTCTGCATACTTGATGGGAGCCAAGGCATCGAGCACTTCGGTATTGGCTTTTTTGATGACGCGGTCAACCCATGACTGAACCATCCCGCGATCTACTGATCGCAGCTTGGCAAGGTTGGCTTTGGTGGTATCGATGATGTCAGGCTTGGGGCCGAGATTGAGTTTTTCCATCGCCTTGTCAGCGACGGTATTTGTTTGGCTGAATTTCAGACCATCAGGTGGGAGAGATCCATCGTCTCGAGGGCTTTCATGTTCGCCTCGTGCCGGCGCCGCATGTCCTGCCGCAGCGACTCGATCTCGGACTTTGTCAGCATCCTTGGCACGGAGGATATATCTACCTTCGGACTCGGTGAGGGAGTCAAAGCCGTAGCCGAATCGGTTTTGCCACCACGCTTCAAGGCCTGTGCCGTCATACTGTTCTCGTAACTGCTCAAGGGTTGAGCTATCTATGGCGATTTTGGCGGAATACTGCTTGCCGGTCAATGCCGTTGCAGCCAACACCTCCCCACCTCGATTCTCAATGTACCCCTTGAGGTTAGCCAGGGTGCCGCCCTGGGTCAGTGTGTCATCCATGATAAGATAAGGCTTGTCTGTTCGCACTTTGCCATCAAACCCTGGCTGTAACGCCAGCCGACCAAACCCGTCCTGCGACGTGCGTCCTACCTTGGCAGCTTGAACGATATCCACACTTACCTCAATTCCCAATACTTTGCCTAACAGGTCAGCCATCGCTTGCGGGATTGCATTACGACTCACCGCTTCCTCAGCATGCACACCCAGGGCAATCGCCTCTCTATTGCCAATCACCTCCTTGAGCTGCCTAATCGCATCCGGTGATAGCACCTCGCGAACCAGTCTCCTCGCAGCAGCATCATCGCCACCTTTGGCGGCCTCATAATCTGGATGGCTGGTCGCATCACCCAACCGGCCGTGCAAAATGACTTCGGGGAACCCCTCTTTCCAGGGCGAGCGTTCAGCACTGAACCACAACCCATCGCCATCAGCCCCAATCCGGCTGGCATAGGGACGCTTCATTTTTTTGCCCAGCCCCTCGATCAGGGTCCGGGTCTCGGCGGCAGTGATACCATCAGGTACAAAACCAACTGAGCGCAGTGCCTTGGTGACCCAGGCCACCACCCGATCCCAGCCGCGGCCCCAGGCGCTTTGCTCCAGCTCAGCCAGATGGGCAACCACCTCCTCAGCCTGAACCCCGATATCCTCATCAGCATAGTGAGTATCGACCCAGTCCCATACGGCCTTCATACTGGGGTTTTTCTTGGACTGGATCAGGCGGCTCATCAGCTTGGTGTATTCACCATCGCCCAACACATTGGCCAACCCATAGTGGGCCAACACCTCATGGCGCAAGATCTCGCGCATCCGGGTAGGATTGGCAATCGTGTCGGCGGCCACATGCAGAGTGCTGGCGTCGTCATCGAACGCCGCTCGCCGGATCAACCCCTCTTTGGCATCGAGCCCCAGCGCCCGCTCAAGCTCTGCCTGGGTAGCGTGGATCTGCACATCAATGCGACTTGCCCCCTGGTACTGCCTGAACCATATCTTGGTGACCAGCTCCGCCTCTTTCTGGGTCAGGTGCTTGGCTGGCTTGTCGCCTTGCGCC
>NZ_JBSTYP010000049.1:0-36369 GCF_054052405.1 Aeromonas aquatilis
CCACCTGATCCCATGCCGAACTCAGAAGTGAAACGCGGTAGCGCCGATGGTAGTGTGGCATTCGCCATGCGAGAGTAGGACACTGCCAGGCTTCAATTAAGCAATCACAGCAATGTGGTTGGTCGCGATACAACGTCAGGTTGTGTTGGACAAAAGATTTAGATAGCGCACACAGTGCGGTCTTTACCGGTTAGTGTGCTGATATGGCTCAGTTGGTAGAGCGCATCCTTGGTAAGGATGAGGTCCCCAGTTCGATTCTGGGTATCAGCACCATTAAAAAGAGAGCCTCCCTGAAAGGGGAGGCTTTTTTGCATCTATCTCTCGGCAACTAGACGCCATTTGATCCTCTTTTGAGGCCTGTCCTGCCTCACCTTATCTTTTTCATCACCCTCACGTTTGTGGTTCGTTTGACCACCAAATTCATTAATTTCGAGATATTCATCTTAGTTTGATTGATGTAAAACGTTTTTCATGTAGAATGCGCCGCGTTTTGCCTATTACGTGGAGAAATGAGCATGGCGCAGGATAACGAATACTGTTTGGGGGCGGTTCCCGCCAAAGGACGCAAAGGTGTGCTGTCGCTGATGCTGGTGATGCTCGGTCTGACGTTCTTTTCTGCCAGTATGTGGACCGGCGGTGCGCTGGGGACTGGCTTGGTATTCGATGATTTCATCAAGGCGGTGTTGATCGGCAATTTGTTGCTTGGGATCTATACCGCCTATCTCGGTTATATCGGTGCCTCAACCGGTCTCTCTACCCATCTGCTGGCGCGCTACTCCTTCGGCGTCAAAGGTTCCTGGTTGCCCTCTCTGCTGCTTGGCGGCACTCAGGTCGGCTGGTTTGGTGTGGGGGTGGCGATGTTTGCCCTGCCGGTGCAGAAGGCGACCGGCATCGATGTGAACTGGCTGATCGCCATTTCGGGCATTCTGATGACGGTGACCGTCTACTTCGGGATTTCTGCTCTGATGGTATTGAGTTTTGTCGCCGTGCCTGCCATTGCCCTGCTCGGCGGCTACTCGGTCTGGCTGGCGGTGACCTCCGCCGGTGGTATGGAAGCCCTGCAACAGGTTCAGCCATCCAATCCCATCGAGTTCACCACAGCGTTGACCATGGTGGTCGGCTCTTTCATCAGTGCCGGAACCCTGACCGCAGATTTTGTCCGATTTGGTCGTAGACCCTGGGGCGCCGTCATGATCACCATGGTGGCGTTTTTTTTGGGCAACACGCTGATGTTCGTCTTCGGTGCGGCCGGTGCGGCGGTGACCGGGCAGGCTGATATCTCTGAGGTGATGTTGATGCAGGGGCTGCTGATCCCCGCCATTCTGGTGCTGGGCCTCAATATCTGGACCACCAACGACAACGCGCTCTACGCCTCCGGGCTTGGTTTTGCCAACATTACCGGTCTCAAGAGCAAGCCGCTTAGCGTGATTAACGGCCTGATCGGAACGGCCTGTGCCCTCTGGCTCTATAACAACTTTGTCGGCTGGCTGGCCTTTTTGAGTACGGCCATCCCGCCGATCGGCGGCATTATCATCATGGATTTCCTGCTCAATCGTGAACGTTACCGCCAGTTTGCCGATCAGCAGTTCGAGGCGGTACGCTAGCAGGCGCTGGTCGCCACGGCAGTCGGGGTGGCTGTCGGCAAGTGGCTGCCAGGCATAGTGCCACTCAACGCGGTATTGGGCGCCGCCTTCACCTATTTCATTCTGGTTCGTCTCACCCAGCGGCCGATTCTGGTACAGGAAGCTAACAAATGCTGATTCAACATATTCGTTTTGCCGATCGGGAAGGGTTGTGGCAGATCCGCTGTCAGGATGGGGTGATCACTGCCATCGAACCCCATGACGAACATGCCGTCGCCGGTCAGGTGCTGGATGGCGAGGGGGGCTTGGCCATCGCCCCCTTCATCGAACCCCATATTCACCTCGATACGACCCAGACGGCGGGCGAGCCGAGCTGGAACCTCTCAGGCACCCTGTTTGAGGGGATCGAGCGTTGGGCCGAGCGCAAGGCGTTGCTGACCCATGAAGATGTGAAACAGCGAGCCATCCAGACGCTGAAGTGGCAGATCGCCAACGGCATCCAGTTTGTGCGTACTCACGTCGATGTCTCCGACCCCAATCTGGTAGCCCTGAAGGCGATGCTGGAAGTGCGGGAGGAGGTGAAGGAGTGGGTCGAGTTGCAGATCGTCGCCTTCCCGCAGGAGGGAATCCTCTCTTACCCCAATGGCAAGGCACTGCTGGAAGAGGCACTGAAGTTGGGGGCCGACGTGATCGGCGCCATTCCTCATTTCGAGTTTACCCGGGAATATGGGGTCGAAAGCCTGCACTACATCTTCGATCTTGCCGAGAAATATCAGGTTCTGGTCGATGTGCACTGCGACGAGATCGATGACGAGCAGTCCCGCTTTATCGAGACCTTGGCGACCCTGGCCTACGAGCGCGGTATCGGCCATCGGGTGACCGCCAGCCACACCACCGCCATGCACTCCTACAACGGCGCTTATGCGTCCCGCCTGTTCCGGCTATTGAAGATGGCAGGCATCAACTTTGTGGCCAATCCGCTGGTGAACATTCACCTGCAGGGGCGGTTCGACACCTATCCCAAGCGCCGTGGTATCACCCGGGTGAAGGAGATGCTGGAGGCAAACATCAATGTCTGCTTCGGCCACGATGACGTGTTCGATCCCTGGTATCCCATGGGGACCGCTAACATGCTGCAGGTGCTGCACATGGGGCTGCATGTCTGCCAAATCATGGGCTACGAGCAGATCAACGAGGGTCTGAAGCTGATCAGCGACCACAGTGCCCGAACCCTGAGCGTGCAGGATCGCTATGGTATCGAGGTGGGCAAACCGGCCAACCTGCTGATCCTGCCTGCCGATAACGGCTTTGATGCGGTGCGCCGCCAGGTACCGGTGCGCTATTCAATCCGTCATGGCAAGGTGATTGCCCAGACCCGCCCGGCCCAAACAGAGGTGATGCTGGGACAACGGGAGCCGATCGATTTTCGCCGCTGAGTTTTAAATCCGCTCGGGTGGCGATTAGTTACCCCTCTGGGCATAAGGACCACCATTGCGACATAATGGTGACCTGACCCTGAGGGAGTGACTCCATGCAAACCTGGTTCTATGTTGCTGCAGGTGGCGCCATCGGCGCCTGTCTTCGTTTTGGGATTGCCGAATTGATGGCGCTGCTGCTGGGGCGTCACTTCCCCTACGGGACCCTGGTGGTCAATGTGGTGGGCTCTTTCATCATGGGGGTCGCCTATGCCCTCATCAGCCACGGCCATGTGGTGGAACACCCGATGAAACCACTCTTGATGGTGGGGATCCTCGGTGCCCTCACCACCTTCTCCTCTTTTGCCCTCGATACGGTAGTGTTGGCCCAGCATGGTGCTTATTTGAAGGCGCTGCTCAATATTGCGCTCAATATCTTCCTCTGTCTGGCCATGGTGGTACTGGGCATGCAGTTGGTAGCGAGCCGGGTTTAAGGTGTCCGCACGCCATTGGCTCTGGTAAACTGGCGACCATTCTTTGCTCTATGGGTGTTTAAGGGATGTCAGAACAAGCAACGACAACGCATTTTGGCTTTAAGACCGTCGCCGCGACCGAGAAAGAGACTCTGGTGGCTGGCGTCTTCCATTCGGTGGCAGCCAAGTATGATCTGATGAACGATCTGATGTCGTTCGGCATCCACCGCCTGTGGAAGCGTTTCACCATCGACTGCTCCGGGGTGCGCAAGGGGCAGAAGGTGCTGGATCTGGCCGGTGGTACCGGCGATCTGACCGCCAAGTTCTCCCGCATCGTCGGTGAAACCGGTCAGGTGGTGCTGGCTGATATCAACGACTCCATGCTGAAAGTGGGCCGCGACAAGCTGCGTAATCTGGGGGTCGCCAACAACGTCTCCTATGTCCAGGCCAATGCCGAGGCGCTCCCGTTCCCGGATAACCACTTCGACATCATCACCATCGGCTTCGGCCTGCGCAACGTCACCGACAAGGACAAGGCGCTCGCCTCCATGTTCCGGGTGCTCAAGCCGGGTGGCCGTCTGCTGGTGCTGGAGTTCTCCAAGCCGGTCAGCGACGTGATCGCCAAGCTTTATGACCTCTACTCCTTCAAACTGCTGCCGAAAATGGGCGAAATCGTCGCGAACGACAGCGAAAGCTACAAATACCTGGCGGAATCGATCCGCATGCACCCGGATCAGCAGACCCTGGCCGGCATGATGGTGAATGTCGGTTTCGAACAGGTTGAGTACTTCAACCTGACTCAGGGCGTGGTTGCCCTGCACCGCGGTTACAAGTTTTAAGGTTGCCTATGCCGATGAATGCCATGGTCACCGCCGTGATCGAAACCAGCCTCAACCAGTTGCTGGGGCTGGACAAAGAGAGCCCGGAGCGGCTGCGCAAGCTGGCAGGCAAGGTACTCAAACTGGAACTGCGTGAGCTCAAGCCACTCTGGCTTGTCTTCTCCGAGCGCAGGCTGGATGTGCTGGCCAGCTATGAAGGTGAGGCGGATGCAGTGCTGAGCCTCTCCCTGACCGCTCTCGGCCTGCTCAAGGAGCCCTCCGCCCTGACCCGCTATATCCGCGAGGAGAAGCTGGACCTGAGCGGTGATCCCCAGCTGGTGCAGGCGTTCAGCGTGTTGCTGGGCGAGCTGGATATCGACTGGGAAGAGGAGCTATCCCGCTATACCGGCGATGTCGTGGCCCACACCCTGCTGCGCGGTGCCCGTCAGGCGCGTCGTCTGGTCGGCCGCGAACTGTGCCGCAGTCAGCGTCAGCTGGCGGAATATCTGACCGAAGAGATCCGCCTCGCCCCCGGCCCGCTGGAAGTGGCGAGCTTCAACGATGATGTCGAGGTGCTGGCCCAGCAGCTCAAGGCCGTTGAACTGCGGCTGGCTCGACTCGAACAGCAGGTGGCCTGATGACTCCGAAAGAGTTCAAACGCCTCTATCGCATCATCACTATCCTGCTGGAGCGGGGCATCGACGAGTTGGTGCCCGCTCGCTATCAACCCTGGCCGGGTCGTCTGGCTCGTCGCTCCCTGTTCTGGCTCAAGAACAAGCAACCTGATCTCAGCCGTGGCGCTCGCATCCGGCTTGCCTTTGAGGCGCTCGGCCCCATCTTCATCAAATTTGGCCAGATGCTCTCGACCCGGCGTGACTTGCTGCCGCCGGACATTGCCGAGGAGCTGGCCCTGCTGCAGGACAGGGTGCCTCCCTTCTGCGGTCAGGCGGCGCGTCAGCAGATTGAGCGCAGTCTGGGTTGCCCTATCGAGACCCTGTTCGACGACTTCGACGAGACGCCGCTAGCCTCCGCCTCCATCGCCCAGGTGCATACCGCCCGGCTGAAGGAGAGTGGCCGCGAGATCGTTATCAAGGTGATCCGTCCCGACATCGAGCCTGTCATCGAGGCTGACCTGCGGCTGATGCAGGCGCTGGCAAGTCTGGTGGCGCGCTTCGTGCCCCAGAGTGCGCGGCTGCGCCCCATCGAGGTGGTGGAGGAGTATCGCAAGACCATACTCGACGAGCTCAACCTGATGCGCGAAGCCGCCAACGCCATCCAGCTGCGGCGCAACTTCACCGGCTCGGAGGCACTCTATGTGCCAGAAATCATCACCGACCTCTGCCGCGCGCAGGTGCTGGTGATGGAGCGCATCTACGGCATACCGGTCTCCGATATCGCTGCGCTGGAAGCCAACGGTACCAACATGAAGCTGCTGGCCGAGCGCGGGGTGGAGGTCTTCTTCACCCAGGTGTTCCGCGACAGCTTCTTCCACGCCGATATGCATCCGGGCAACATCTTCGTCTCTTACGAACACCCGGAGAACCCGCTCTGGATCGGTATCGACTGCGGCATCGTCGGTACCCTCAACCGGGAAGACAAACGCTATCTGGCGGAGAATTTCCTCGCCTTCTTCAACCGTGACTATCGCCGGGTGGCGGAGCTGCACGTGGAGTCGGGCTGGGTGCCGGCAGATACCAAGGTGGACGAGTTCGAGTTCGCCATTCGCACCGTGCTGGAGCCCATCTTCGAGAAGCCGCTCTCCGAAATTTCGTTCGGTCACGTGCTGCTCAACCTGTTCAACACCGCGCGTCGCTTCCATATGACGGTGCAGCCGCAGCTGGTGCTGCTGCAAAAGACCCTGCTCTATGTGGAAGGGTTGGGGCGTCAGCTCTACCCGCAGCTCGATTTGTGGCAGACCGCCAAGCCGTTCCTCGAAAACTGGATGCACGAGCAGGTGGGGCCCAAGTCGGTATTGAACGCCATCAAGGAGAAGGCGCCATTCTGGGCGGAGAAGCTGCCGGAGCTGCCGGAGCTGGTCTATGAGACCCTGCGTCAGACCCGTCATCAGCAGCGTCATTTCGACCAGATGTTTGCCGAGTTCCGCCGTCACAGCCGTCGGCAGGGGCAGGCCCGCTACCTCTTAGGGGTTGGAGCCAGCCTGCTATTGGCGGGTGTATTCTTGCTGACCCAAAAACAACACATTGAGTGGGGACAAGCCAGTCTCGCCGGTGCAGCCCTCTGCTGGCTGGTCGGCTGGTTGCGAACCCGCTCCCATTAATCAACAACCGCGCCGTCAGGCGCCTGTTCTGGAGAGAAAATCATGGGTGGTATCAGTATTTGGCAATTGTTGATCATTGCAGTCATCGTCGTGCTGCTGTTCGGTACCAAGAAACTGCGCGGCATTGGCGGTGATCTGGGCGCGGCGGTCAAAGGGTTCAAGAAAGCCCTCTCCGACGAGCCGGCCGATGCCAAGGCCGAGCAGAAAGATGCCGAGTTTCCCCCGAAACAGCTGAACGAAGCGGCCACTCAGAGCAGTGAGACCGCCAAACAGAAAGACAAAGACCAGGCCTAAGCCATGTTCGATATCGGTTTTTGGGAGCTGGTCGTTATCGGTGTGGTTGCACTGGTGGTACTGGGGCCCGAGCGGCTGCCGGTTGCCATCCGCACTGCTACCCACTGGATCCGCCTCATTCGTTCGACCGCGAACTCGGTCAAGTCCGAGCTGGAGCAGGAGCTCAAGTTGCAAGAGCTGCACAACGACCTGAAGAAGGCCGAACAGTTGCAGATGAGCAACCTGAGCCCCGAGCTGCAGGAGTCCATCGAACAGCTCAAGGCGGCGGCCCAGTCGGTCAATCGCCCCTATCAGGTGGAGAACGAGATCCGTCCGCCGCGCTCCGAGCCGGTCGCCCAAGCTGAGCCTGCCACGCCGGTTGAGCCTGCGGTGCAGGTGAGCCACGACGTGCCACCGGTCAATAGCCAGCGAGAGAGTGAGCCGGTGCCGGTCAGCGATTCCGCAGTAAAAGGGGAGGTGAAGCCATGAGTCAGGCCGAACAACCCCTGATCAGCCATCTGGTTGAGCTGAGAACCCGTTTGCTGCGCTCCATTACCGCCATCCTCGTGGTGTTTCTGGCGCTGATCTACTTCTCCAACAACATCTACGACTTCGTGGCCCAGCCGCTGCTGAGCCAGCTGCCGGCAGGCACCAGCATGATAGCGACGGATGTGGCGACCCCCTTCCTGACGCCGATCAAGCTGACCCTGGTGGTCTCCTTCTTTGTGGCGATCCCCTATCTGCTCTATCAGGCCTGGGCCTTTATCGCCCCCGGTCTGTACCAGCATGAACGGCGTCTCATCATGCCGCTGGTGGTCTCCAGTGCATTGCTGTTCTACGCGGGGATGGCGTTTGCCTACTACGTGGTGTTCCCGCTGGTATTCGGCTTCTTCACCAGTACTGCCCCTGCCGGGGTGACGGTGGCGACCGATATCGCCAGCTATCTGGATTTCGTACTGACCCTGTTCTTTGCGTTCGGGGTGGCGTTCGAAATTCCGGTGGCGACCATACTGCTCTGCTGGACTGGCGTGACCACACCGCAAAACCTGAAGGAGAAACGTCCCTACGTTATCGTCGGGGTGTTTGTGGTCGGCATGCTGCTGACGCCGCCTGATGTCTTCTCCCAGACCCTGCTCGCCATCCCGATGTGGGCGCTGTGGGAGATAGGTCTGTTCTTTGCCCGCTTCTACGTGAAGAAAGAGGATGAAGAGCAACAGGAACAACCTGATGTGGAGAGCTGAGGCTCTGTTCGTCACCTGTTTGCCGGACGGCGAGAGGATGACGAAGTCCGCAGGAATAGCAGAACGAGGGGAGCTGAGGCTCCCTTCCTCTTTTCATGCTCCCGTTCGAGGCGTATGGTAAGGCCCCATTCGGTAGATGGTATTTCAAATACCTGATATGTATTCCTGTTGTTCGGAACGTCTCATTCCATGATTGATATCGGTTTAAACCTGACCAGCAGCCAGTTCGCCGGTGAACAGCCTGAGCTGGTGGCCCGTGCCCGCGCCGCCGGAGTGGAAGCGCTGATCCTGACCGGTACCGATCTGGCTGGCAGCCGCGAGAGCGCCGGGTTGGCCGCCCGCTGGCCGGGCTACTGCTTCTCTACCGCCGGGGTCCATCCTCACGATGCCAAGAGTGTCGATGAGGCGACCCTGCCCGCCTTGCGCGAGTTGGCAGCCTTGCCGCAGGTGGTGGCTATCGGTGAGTGCGGCCTCGACTACAACCGCGACTTCTCCCCCCGTCCGGTGCAGGATGCGGTATTCGACGCCCAGCTGGCACTGGCTGCCGAGCTCGGGATGCCGGTGTTTCTCCATTGCCGTGATGCCCACGCCCGTTTTATCGAGATCCTCCGTCCCTGGTTGCCGAAACTACCGGGAGCCGTGCTGCACTGCTTCACCGGTTCCGACGAGGAGCTGGACCAGTGTCTGGCGCTGGGGCTGCATATCGGGGTGACTGGCTGGCTCTGCGACGAGCGCCGCGGCCAGCTGCTGCGTGAGCAGGTGGCCCGCATTCCGGCCGGTCGGCTGATGATCGAGACCGATGCCCCCTATCTGGTACCGCGGGATCTGAAACCGCGTCCGAAACGCAACGAACCCGCTTTTTTGCCGCACATCGCCCAGGTGGTGGCGGCCTGTCGTGGTGAAGCGCCCGAGGCCTTGCTGGCCCATACCCAGGCCACCTCCGCCGCGTTCTTCCAACTTCCTCTCCAGGAGTGATTCATGGCTACAACTCTTCCGGGCGCCTTTCCGGGCCGCCGCCTGCGCCGTCTGCGCAAACATGATTTCAGCCGTCGTCTGGTGCGTGAGAACGTACTGACCGTCAACGATCTCATCTATCCGGTGTTTGTGCTGGAAGGGGAGAACCGCCGTGAAGCCGTTCCCTCCATGCCGGGGGTGGAGCGTCTATCCATCGATCTGCTGCTGGAGGAAGCCGCCGAGCTGGTGGAGTTGGGCGTACCTGCTATTGCCCTGTTCCCGGTCACTCCGCTGGAGAGCAAGAGCCTGATGGCGGAAGAGGCCTACAACCCGAACGGACTGGCCCAGCGCACCGTGCGTGCCCTCAAGGCCCGCTTCCCGGAGCTGGGAGTAATCACCGACGTGGCGCTCGATCCGTTCACCACCCACGGTCAGGACGGCATCATCGATGATGAAGGCTATGTGCTGAACGACATCACCACCGAGATCCTGATCAAGCAGGCGCTCTCCCATGCCGAGGCCGGGGTCGATATCGTGGCGCCGTCCGACATGATGGATGGTCGCATCGGCGCCATCCGCGCGGCGCTGGAAGAGAACGGCTTCATCAACACCCAGATCATGGCCTACTCCGCCAAGTACGCCTCCTGCTACTACGGCCCGTTCCGTGATGCGGTCGGCTCTGCCGGCAACCTCGGCAAGAGCAACAAGGCCACCTATCAGATGGATCCGGCCAACAGCAACGAGGCGTTGCACGAGGTGGCGCTGGATATTCAGGAGGGGGCCGACAGCGTGATGGTCAAGCCGGGCATGCCCTATCTGGACGTGGTTCGTCAGGTGAAGGATCAGTTCGGTGTGCCGACCTTCGCCTATCAGGTGAGCGGTGAGTACGCCATGCACATGGCGGCGATCCAGAACGGTTGGCTGAAAGAGAAGGAGACCATCATGGAGTCTCTGCTCTGCTTCAAGCGGGCCGGTGCTGACGGCATCCTCACCTACTTCGCCAAACGTGTGGCGCAGTGGCTGAAAGAGGATGCCCGCTAAGGCGGGTTGAATGAATAAACGAGAGGGGGAGCCGATGGCTCCCCCTCTTTGTTATGGCGATCGTTCTGTTTTAAAACCGCTGCTTACAGCTGGATCCAGGCATCGTTCCAGTGGCTGCCGGTACCCGGTGCATAGTGGCTGGTCGAACCGCCACACCAGCCGCTGTAGGGCCAGGGTTTGCACTCGTAGTCGCCACCGGCATTGCTGACCCGTTCGCCACTCTGATAAGCGGTGCCCGCAACATAGGCCGGGTAGCTGCCGTTACCACCGTCACTGTCACCACCCGGTGCCTGCTCCACCAACGCCAGGGTGAAGCGGCGCTCGAAGCCCTGCTTGCTCCCCTCTGCCATGCCTGCCAGCAACAGTTCATAACTGCCGACAGCCAGGCCCGATTGCGCCAACTGCAGGGTTCCCTGACCCTCGATCAGGGCGCTGCCGCTGGCGACCGGATAGCCATCCTGCAACAGGGTCGCGGTGACAGTCACCGGGTTGGCGGCGGTCAGCGTCAGGCTGAAGTCGAGCGCGCCGTTGACGATGAGATATTCGGACGCCAGATCGGTGACGGTGAAGTCACTGCTGCTACCGGTAGTGGGCAGGATGAAGTCTCCGCTCAGGTAGGTCAGACCGGTCCAGCCAGAGCTGGTCAGCCAGTGCTTGCCATTGGTCTGATAGACGTTGGGCAACTGGGTGCACTGGTTGTTGTCATTGACGAAGCCGATACCGTAAAAGCCCGCCACATTCTTGTAGCAGAGCGGGCGACCATTCTGGTGCAGCACCGGCTGATCCAGCTTGCCCTTGTGGTGGAGTGACAGCCAGTCAAACTGGTTGATGGCCGAGACCAGCGGCACAAACTGGCCATCGGGCTGACGATAGCGGATCAGGGAGCCGGCATCACAGAGCAGACCATCAGCCCGCTGTTCGACGTAGCCGTAGTACTGCTCGCCATCCTGGAAGGTGAACCGGCAGAGATTGCCTTTCTCCGACTCCTTGGGGATCCAGCCCATCAGCAGTCGCTCCTGATTGTTCAGGGCCGCCAGCTGCCCGGCACTGAAGTCGCTGCCGTTGGCTACCCAGCCTTGCGGCATGGTGGAGAATTGCATGAAGTAGTGGTCGGTATAGTACATGTGGCTGTCAGCGCGGTGCTTGCGAGCCCCCTGGCTGACCGAGTTGTAGCGATAGATGTCATTTTCCGGCTTGTGGAAGCCGTTGAGGTCATCATCCAGATAGGGCAGGTCGCCCTTGCGGATATGGTAGTTGGCCATACCCGTCATCAGCGGATGCCAGCCGTGGCTGCCACGGGCAAACGCGCTCTCATGGCTGTAGGACTTCCCATCGAAGCCGTGGCCAAATTCGTGGGCAATGATGCCCCAGCTGCCGTAGTAGTGGCTGACAAAGTTAAAGGTATCGACCCCGGTGATACCGCCTCCCCCCAGACCACCACCCATGGCAGTGATCCCCAGGTTGAGGGTGGGGCGCTTCATCAGGCTGTGGTAGTAGTAGTCATAATCGGCCGCCGTAAAGATCCCGTTCGGCACATAGCTGTTGCCGCCATTGCCGAACATCTCGTAACCGTTCACCGCCTTGAAGTTGTACCAGACGTGTTTGAACTCCTCGGTCGAGACCATGTAGGCCAGGTTGGTGGCGATGATCAGCCATTCGCGGGCGTAGAGGGCATTGATGGGGCGCCAGGAGCCGCTGGTGTTGGTGGCGAAACGCACGTTCCAGCTTGGCTTGAGGCGTGCCAGCTTCTGGGCAAACGGATCCGAGTTGGAACTGAACCTGTGCTCGAACTGGGCGGGCAGATTGATGCTGTTGTCGAGCAGGTTGTTGAGATCAAACACACCATCGCGGCTGGCGCTGTTGAAGCGTCCCTGCTCGCCAAAGGCGCTTAGTGGCAGGGTGATTTGGGCATAGGCGGGCAGGCGATCGAGCTGGCCCAGGATCAGCCACTTGTTGATACCGTTCAGGCGTGACTCGATATTGATGTCATGCAGCTCTCTGGCGGCATAGTTGGTGATGCGCACCGTGTCGTTATCAAGCAGCTCGGTCTTGACCAGCGAATTGATGTTGACCGAACGCTGGGCGCGATCGATCAGCACCTCGTAGGGTTCGTCATTGCCCAGAATGTAGCTGACGGCGGTTGGCATCAGCTGATCGAAGATCAGCGGGCGAGCCGGCAACTGCTCGTCGGCTGTGAAGCTGATCTCCTTACTCAGCAGCTGGTTGAAACCCAGGCCGCGCGCGTTGGCGGTGACAAGCGCCGAGCCCGCCAGCTGGAGATCTTTCAGCGCCGCCACAGGCTGCTGGTTGATCTCCCGAACAGTAAAGGTCGGGTTCTTGAACTGAAAGTCGTTGGCGATCAGGGTATCGGCATCATGCCACTCGATGCGGTCCTTGAAGTTCACCACCAGCCGATCGCCATCCATGTCGATTTTTTGCAGATTGCTGTCGGCGATCACCTGCTCAGGCGCCAGCGGGGTGTTGCTGGCGATGGCATCAGCCAGTTTGCGCAGGTCATAGATGTAGTAGTTTTTGCCAGCGGTATGGGCCAGCAGATAGTCACCCACCTGATGGAGTTGCACCAGACGGTGGCTGTATTTTCCTTCAAAGGCGAGTCGACCGGCGATCGGGGCTTTTAGGCTGTTTTGCGGCGTTACATCCTGCTGGCGGTAGACCTTGATCTCGCTCAGCGCATCGGCCACCAGCACATAGTCCTGATTGGCAAAGACGGCCTGGGCGCGGTGCAGGCTGTTGCTGCCGGAATCCCGACCGGTTCCCAGGGTGGTGACATGGCGATGTTCATCGGCCAGATCGAAGATATCGACCCGGTGCGAGTAGCGCGAGACCACGTAGAGCAGGTTATTGCGGACAAACAGTTCGCTGACCTGGTTGTAGGCCGTGGCACTGCCGGTTGCGGTGCCGCGGATCTCGCCAATCTGCTGGCGGCTTGGGATATCGATAATGGCCACATGGCCCGGATTGCCGTTCTGGCTGACATAGAGCCGATCCTGATAGCGCTCGACCGCCGTAATCAGGCTGGCGTCCAGCCCCAGCTGGTCGGCCGTCAGCTCCTCGCCTTTGTCCAGATATTGCAGCGAGGTGGCAAACGAGTTGACGCTGCAGGAGCTGGTCTCCATCACCACCCGGGTGCGTTCGCCATTCTGGATCTGGCCGTGGGGGAAGTACTCCAGCAGACAGCCGTTGCCGTAGTCATAGTTGCCAAAGCGTTTGTTGACCGCCACGACCCCGCCTTCGTACCAGGTCAGCTCCCACTCCTTATCGAAGAAATCAAAGACGTTACGGATGGCTGTTTCATCGAAAAAGTGGGGTTTGGGCAGATCGAACAGGATGTGGTTATCCGCTGTCAGCGGGTAGAGCAGGCCGTTGATGGCAAGGTGGCGCTTGCCATCCTTGATGATCACGTTCTGCTCGTCAGCCGCACTCTGATGCAGCGCGGCGAGGCGCGCCGTCATCTGCTCGTAGTGCTCCTGATAGGTTTGTTTGAAATAGGCTTGTTCGCGCTCATCAGCCACGACATGGGCCGACAGCAGCAAACCGAGCAGGGTGGCAAGCTTGGTGGTTCTTGGCATGGTGATTTCCTTATCTTGGTGGTTGTTGGATGTTTTTTTTGGTGGTTGGCAAGCAGGTAAAAGGGGGAGCGCTAACCCATCCGGGTCAGCGCATGACGCCCACCGAGCGTGATGTCAGTGGGCGAGATAGTGCGGGGTGGTTGGCCCCCCGAAAGGGGCCATGGGATTACAGCTTGGTCCAGGCATCGCTCCAGGCGCTGCCGGTACCCGGCGCATAGTGGCTGCTGGAGCCGCCACACCAGCCACTATAAGGCCAGGGTTTGCACTCATAGTTGCCACCGGCATTGCTGACCCGATCACCGGCCTGATAGCCGGTGTTGGGGGCATAGGCCGGGTAGTCGCCATCGCCACCGCCGCTGCTCTCTTCGGTCAGCGCAACTTGGAAGCGCTGCACCACCGGCTGCTGGCCGGCAGCCAGACCGGTGATCACAACGTCGTAGCTGCCATCGGTGACATTGCTTCCCTGCAGTACCAGGGTGCTGGTGCCGTTCACTTGGCTGCTGGTGGTACCGTGGCTGCGGCCGCTCTGCTCCAGAGTCGCGGTGATCTGCACCGGGTTGGCGGTGGTCACGTTGAAACGTATGCTGACCTGACCGTTGACTATGGTGTACTCGCTCGCCATGGCGCTGACAGTGAAGTCGCTGCTGCCGATCACTGGCGGCTTCTCGCCACCATCGCAGTCGCTGTCGCCCTGTACGCGCCAGACGCCCCAGTCACCCGTGGTGCCCGGCTCTTCGTTCTGGGTCCACCAGCCTGCCAGCCAGTTCTTGCCGTTGTGGCTGACGATGTCGCCGCCCACGTAGGTCTTTTTGGCATCCCAGCTGTTTTCACAGACGGCGCCCTGCTCCCTGACGGTCACGTTGCGCTGCTGGGTTACCTGCTGACCGGCGCTGTCGCTCACCTGATAGGTGAGGGTGTAGCGGCCGACCTTGCTGCTATCGACGCTGCCGCTGACCTTAATCTCGCGGGTCAGATCGCCATCTTCTTCATCGTGGGCGTTGACTCCGGCCATCGGATCGAAAGGGGTGCCCAGCTCCAGCGTGGTGTCGGTGACGCCGCTGAATACCGGCTTCATGCTGTAGACCTCGATGGTGCGTACCTGCTCGGTAACGTTGTTGTCGCGATCGCTCACCTTGTAGATGAGGGGGTAGAGTCCGATGCGTTGGGTATCGACATTTCCATCCACCAGGATCTGGTCTGTCAGATCACCATCTTCCTTGTCGCTGGCGCTGACCCCGGCCTGCGGATCAAAGGCGGTGCCCTGCTTGATGCGGGTATCGCTCAGGCCGCTAAACACCGGCTTGCCGTTCTCGTCCGGCGGAGTGATCTCCTGATCGTGGATGAAGGGGCCGTAGCTCTTGATGAAGGATTCGTTGTAGGACTGACCGGCGGCGTTGCGGCCCATGTCCCAGTTGATGGACCAGGTCATCACGCCGCGCAGTGGTTGCCCCTCACTCTTCAGGCGGTTGAAGGCGTTGTAGAGCTTCTGCGGATCCTGCACATAGCCGGTGGCGGCGGCGTCGATGTTGGTCGGAATGCCGAACACCAGCTTGTCATGGGGGATCTTGTAGAAGCCGCGGGTTCCGTTGCTCAGTGAATCCGCCATGTAGTAGATGAACTCTTCTTTCAGGGCATCGTTATTCTGGGCAATCCAGCCGATGCCATCGATGTAGATACCGTCGCCACCCTGGTTGTAGAACTGGGGGTTGATCCAGTCGTAGTACCCTTCCAGATTGCGGATATAGGGGATGTAGGCGCCAGTCTGGGTCAGATAGGGGAACTCCGGCGCCATGGTGATGAGGAAGTTTTTCCCCTGGGCGCGGTAGTGATCCTTGACCAGACGCAGGGCCGCCGGGATCACGGTCTGGTTGTCGGCGGCAGTGATGGCGGCCTGTTCCAGATCGATATCCAGCCCGTCGAAGCCATAGGTCTCCACCAGACGGATGATCTCGTCGGCAAAGGCCTGTTCCTGACCTTTGCGCAGCTCGATGTGTGCATCGGCACCGCCCAGCGCCAGCAGCACGGCACGGCCCTGACGGTTCAGCTCGGCGATCTGCTCGATAAACTGGCTTTCGCTCATGCCGATAGCCGGGTCGAGTTTGAAGGTGGGGATGGGATCGCTGCCATAGACCTTCATGAAGGAGACATCGACCACGTTGTATTGCGGGTTGACCTGATCGAGCTTGACGCAGGGGGCGATACCGCCCTTGTAGCCCGAACCGTCACACCAGTTGTGCCAGTAGCCGACCACAACGCCGGACTGGGGGTTGACCATCGCCTGACCAGCACTGGCGGCATATGCCATGGGGGCGCCCATGCCGAGCAGACAGCCCAGCAGGGATAACTTCAATTTGTTCATCTTGATATCTCCATACAGTACAAACGGAGCGTACAGCTATGGCCGAACGCTCCCGGGGGCAGCCCCGCTGTCATAGGTGTTTTCCCTTAGACCGGTGGCTTTGCGTCGCGCCCTTTCGGGTCACTTTGCCTTTTTCACCCGATTTCTGTGCAGCACAGAGAATCAAGTGACCTGAGTAACAGGCTGCTTATGATACGCACTTAAAAATAAATTAATCAACGTATGTGTATGATTTGTTTTGGTTATTAACTTGTTAATTGGTTGTTTTCCAAGCATGGAAAGGGCCGGTGATAGGCCGCTGTCACCTACTCTTTTGTCGATTGGATTTGGTCTGCTCCCTTGTGGTTCGAGAGTTGAAAAAGCCGCAAAAAGAGCAAAAAAGTACCGATTATTCATGCTGTTGCCGTCCAGTATCTGGCAGAGAGGTGTTTGAGCTCACAAAGAGGGGAAAACAGTGCCGAGAGGTGGATTCCCGCTTGATTATTGCGTGGCTTGGCCACATGTTAGAAAGCCATACAGAGCTGCTAAAGCGGTCTGTTCAAGACCAAACAAGAGGTAACCGGGATGAATAACCCTTTGCTGACAATGGATTCGCTGCCCCCTTTCAGCCAGATCAAGTCGGAGCAGGTTCAGCCTGCCGTGATTCAGGCGATTGTTGACTGCAAGCAGAAGATCAGCGATGTGCTGGCCCAGCGTGATCCCCATACCTGGGACAGCCTGATTGCCCCGCTGGAAGAGGTAAATGACCGTCTGTCACGGATCTGGTCACCGGTCAGCCACCTCAACTCCGTACTCAACAGCGAAGCGCTGCGCGAGGCCCATGACGCCTGCCTGCCGCTGCTCTCTGAATTCCAGACCTATGTCGGTCAGCATGAAGGGCTCTATCAGGCCTATCTGGCCCTCTTCCAGAGCGATGATTTCCCGCTGCTGAGCGGCGCCCAGCGCAAGGAGATCCAGAATACCCTGCGTGACTTCCGCCTCTCCGGCATCGGTCTGCCTGCCGAGGCGCAGCAGCGCTACGGTGAAATTCAGGCCCGCCTCTCCGAGCTGGCCTCCCGTTTCAGCAACAACGTGCTGGATGCCACCCAGGGCTGGCACAAGCTGGTGGTCGATGAAGCCGAACTGGCCGGTCTGCCCGACAGCGTGCGTGCCGCTGCCCGTCAGATGGCTGAACTTAAAGGCAAAGAGGGGTGGCTGTTCACTCTTGATATCCCCTCTTATCTGCCGGTGATGATGTATGCCGACAACCGCGAGCTGCGGGCCGAGATGTACGAAGCCTTTACCACTCGCGCCTCCGATCAGGGCCCCAATGCGGGCAAGTGGGACAACTCCGCCATCATGAGCGAGCTGCTCACCCTGCGCCGCGAACTGGCCCAGCTGCTGGGCTTTGCCAACTATGCCGAGCTCTCCCTGGCCACCAAGATGGCGGACAAGACCGAACAGGTGGTGAGCTTCCTCACCGATCTGGCGGCCAAATCCCTGCCACAAGGCAAGGCCGAGCTGGAGGAGATCCGCGCCTTCGCCGCCGAGCAGCATGGTCAGAGCGAGCTGGCAGCCTGGGATCTCGCCTACTACGCCGAGAAGCTCAAGCAGCACAAGTTCTCCATCTCCGATGAGCAGCTGCGCCCCTACTTCCCCGCCAGCAAGGTGGTGAAGGGGCTGTTCGAAGTGGTGAAGCGGGTGTTCGGCATGAAGGTGCGCGAGCGTCTCGGTATCGACACCTGGCACCCGGACGTGCGCTTCTACGACATCTTCGATGCCGACGAAGAGCTGCGCGGCAGCTTCTACCTCGACCTCTACGCCCGCGAGCACAAGCAGGGCGGGGCCTGGATGGATGTCTGTCTGGGTCGTCGCTACCGTCAGGATGGTTCACTGCAAAAGCCGGTGGCCTACCTGACCTGCAACTTCAACGGCCCGGTGGATGGCAAGCCTGCACTGTTCACCCACAACGAAGTGGTCACCCTGTTCCACGAGTTCGGCCACGGCATTCACCACATGCTGACCCGCATCGACGTGGCCGGTGTCGCCGGTATCAACGGCGTGGCCTGGGATGCGGTGGAGCTGCCGAGCCAGTTCCTCGAGAATTGGTGCTGGGAGTCCGAGGCGCTGGCCTTTATCTCCGGCCATTACGAGACCGGCGAGCCGCTGTCTGCCGATCTGCTGGAGAAGATGCTGACGGCTCGCAACTTCCAGGCGGCGATGCAGATGCTGCGCCAGCTGGAGTTCGCCCTGTTCGACTTCCGTCTCCATCAGGAGTTTGACCCGGCCAATCCTGCGCAGCTTCCGGCGCTGCTGGACGAGGTGCGCAGTCAGGTGGCGGTCATGACCCCGCCTGCGTTTAACCGTTTCCAGCACAGCTTCTCCCATATCTTCGCGGGCGGCTATGCGGCGGGCTACTACAGCTACAAATGGGCGGAAGTGCTCTCTGCCGATGCCTTCTCCCGTTTCGAGGAGGAGGGGATCTTCAACCCGGCGACCGGCCAATCCTTCCTGAAGAATATTCTGGAAAAGGGCGGTTCCAGGGAGCCGATGGAGCTGTTCCGTGCCTTCCGTGGTCGCGAGCCCAAGGTGGATGCCCTGCTCAGACACAGCGGGATTGCCGCCTGAGGCTGAGGGCCCTGGACCGCACTGAGCTTCAAGTAGATACTTTTTTGCGGCATAGTGGGATCAAACCGTGATTTTTACGACAAAAAGGGACCTTTTGGTCCCTTTTTTCAAGGCTTTTTAATATCTTGCTGATTGCATATTTGCACTGCCCACGGCTCTTCAGTAGAGTCGTGTTCTAACCTTCAAGGAGAGAAAGCCACTTGCCATGAGGCGAGCACTCGATTCCGTCTATCAAATCATCTCCAGTCTGGCTCATTCGAGCGGCCAGGGATATTTCGATACCTTTGTGAGTGAAATCGCCGCTGCTGTGATGGCTGATGTCGTCCTGATCGCCAGCAGGGAATCAAATGCTACCTACCTGACGGTTCAGGCTGCCCACCCTTCCTCTCTTGACCCCGACACCCTGACGCTGCCACTGACTGACTCTCCCGATGCCATTACCTGGCAGGAGGGGGAAGCCTGGTTCAGCGATCGTCTGTTGCAGCTGTTCCCCGCGATGCCGCTTGCCGATGCGTGGCAAGCCCAGGCCTACGCCGGGATCGCCCTCAAGGATGCGGATGGCGAGACCATAGGTATCTGCTGCCTGCTCTATCGTCAGCCGCAGGCCAATATGACCAAGGTGATGGGGCTGCTCCGGTTGCTGGGGCCGCTGGCCGGTCGTGAACTGGCGCTGATGCTGCAACGCCAGCTGCCGCAACTCTTGCCTGATACCCCTCATGTGTTGCAGAGCATGCTGTTTCAGGCCCCGGTGGGGATTGGCAAGCTCGATCTCACCGGCAGAATTCTCTGGGCCAACCCGGCCATCGAGAAGATGCTGGGTTATCCCCTCGACGAGCTGCTTCATCGCTCCATCTCCGACATCAATCACCCGGAGGATTGGCAGCGCAGCCTTGAGTGCTACGAAGAGATCCGGCGCGGCGAGCGCAGCAGTTTCACCCGGGAGAAGCGCTACTTCTGCAAGGGGGGCGAGATCCTGTGGGTGCGGGTGACCGTTACTCTGATCCGCGATGAGCAGCAGCAACCGGACTACCTGATGGTGCTGCTGGAGAATATCGATCCCCTCAAGCGCCATGCGGAGCAGCTCAAGCTCTCCCACCGGGTTTACGACAACCTCTCCGAAGCCATTCTGGTGTGTGATGCCGACAGTCGTATCATCTCGGTCAATCCGGCCTTCGAGCAGATCACCGGCTACCGCAGTGAGGAGGTGTGTGGCCAGCGCCCCAGTATCCTCAAGTCCGGCCTGCACGATCAGACCTTCTATGCCGACATGTACCATGCGCTGGAGCGGGTGGGCGTGTGGCGTGGCGAGGTGTGGAACAAACGTAAGAACGGCAAGCTCTATCCGCAGCAGCTGATGATCAGCACCCTACGCGAAGCTGGCAAAATCCAGCAATATATCGCCATTTTCAGCGATATTTCCCAAACCAAGGTGGCCGAACAGAAGATCGCGACCCAGGCCAACTACGACAGCCTCACCAGCCTGCCCAACCGCTGGCTGTTTGGCCGCGGCCTCACCCGCTTCTGCGAGCGGGGCGAGCGCTTCGCGCTCATGGTGCTCGACCTCAACAACTTCAAGGCGGTCAACAACAGCATGGATCACCATGCTGGCGATGCCCTGCTGCGGGAGGTTTCGGATCGACTGGTGAGCCGGGTGCGCACCGAAGATCTGGTGGCCCGCATCGGTGGCGACGAGTTCGCGTTTCTGGTGCCCGGCATCGTCACCCGCCGCCAGGCCGAGGTGTTTGCCAAGCAGGTGATCGGCAGCTTTGCCCGCCCCTTTATGCTGGCCAACCAGCATCTCTATGTGACCGCGACCATCGGCATGACTCTCTGTCCGGTCGACGGCAGCGAGAGCGACGAGTTGCTGCGCAATGCCGAACAGGCGCTGTTTGCGGCCAAGCGGCAGGGACGGTTGCTCGGTGCTTACTGCTCATCCATGCGGGAAGAGGTGCGCCAGCGCCACCAGATGCAGCAGGATCTGGCCGAAGCGATCAAGCTGGAGCAGCTGACCATGGCCTACCAGCCCATCTGGGACAACCGTAGCGGACGGGTCGCCAAGCTGGAGGCGCTGGTGCGCTGGTATCACCCCCAATGGGGACAGGTCTCCCCTGCCGAGTTTATTCCACTGGCGGAAGAGGCGGGGTTGATTCAGGGGCTGGGGGCGCTGGTATTGTGGCAGTCGTGCCGGGATCTGGCACGGTTGCAGCAGTCCGGTTTCCCTGATCTGCAGATGTCGATCAACCGCTCCACCATGGAGTTTCAGACCATTGACCCAGAGGCGAGCGAGTGGCTCAAGGTGATCCAGCACTTCGGGCTCGATCCTGCCGACATCGTCATCGAAATCACCGAATCTCTGCTGATGGAGAGCAGCGATCAGCACTGGGTGCGGATCGATGCCCTTCGCGAGGCTGGTTGCAAGCTGGCCATCGACGATTTTGGTACCGGCTACTCGGCCCTCAACTATTTGCGTACTTTCCCGGTCGATCTGGTCAAGATCGACCGCTCCTTCGTGCGCCATATCCCCTTCAACGAGCAGGATCGGATGCTGCTCGACGGCATCATCAACATAGTGCATAACCTCGGCATGCAGGTGGTGATCGAGGGGGTAGAGACCCGCGAGCAGCTCAACTTCCTCTGCCAGAAGGGATGTGCCTTCACTCAGGGCTATCTGCTCAGTCGCCCGCTGACCTATGACGATCTCATCGATTACCTCGCCCTCAACCGTCAGGGGATGAACCTCACTGTCGTGAGCTGATCCACCGCTTCTGTTATCATGAGCGCTTCTGTACGTGCCATGAGTCTGCCTCCTATGCCCCATATTCAGGTTTTCAGTGAAGTCCCCGCCCGTGATGGCGAGCTCGACGCCCTGCGTTTACGCCTTGCCGACGTGGAGTTTCCGGCTCCGTTTGCGCTGGTACTGACTGAAGAGAGGCTGGAACTGCGCAAGCTGGATGAACCCAAGCTGGGGGCCGTCTATGTGGACTTCGTGGAAGGGGCGGTGGCACATCGTCGCAAGTTTGGTGGCGGTCGCGGTCAATCCATCGCCAAGGCGGTGGGACTCAAGGCCGGTGCCACACCCACCGTGGTGGATGCCACCGCCGGGCTGGGGCGCGATGCCTTCGTGCTGGCCTCCCTCGGTTGCAAGGTGACCCTGATCGAGCGTAGCCCCGTGGTGGCTGCCCTGTTGCAGGATGGTCTGGTGCGGGCGGCGCAGGATCCCGAGATTGGCCCCTGGGTCAGCGAGCGGATGCACCTGCTGCAAGGCCCGGCGGTGGACAACTTGCTGGCGCTGCCGGAGCGGCCCGAGGTGATCTACCTCGACCCCATGTTCCCCCACAAGCAGAAGTCGGCGCTGGTGAAAAAGGAGATGCGGGTGTTCCAGTCGCTGGTGGGACCGGATCTCGATGCGGATGCCCTGCTGCCTGCCGCGCTCAAGATGGCGAACAAGCGGGTGGTGGTGAAACGCCCCGACTACGCCGGCTGGCTCAATGAACAGAAGCCCAGCATGGCCATCGAAACCAAGAGCAACCGCTTCGATGTCTATGTGATGGCGGCGCTGGCAGCGGGTTAACGGCCGGTGTGAGCCGCAGATGCAAAAAGGAGGGCCAACGTCATGTTGGCCCTCCTTTTTCGTCTTGGATTCAGTTGGTTGGCGCGAAGCGGATCAGCTTCTCTTCCCCTTGCCAGTTCAGGCGCAGGGTCGCCAGATCCGCCAGACTGAGCCGCTCGCCACTGTGCAGCAACAGATACTCGACCCCCGCGCTGGCTTCGATAGTGCGGATCTTGTCATCCCACTGGCGACCCTCGCGACTGGTGAGGGTCACCGGCAGTTGCCAGCTGGCGGCAATTTCGAGCCAGTCGTAGAGATCGCAGCTGATGGGTTGATAATCCGGCATGATCGGCTCCAAAACAGGCAAGTTGCTGAGTCAGGCTTCCTGTACGCGGGTCGGCCAGCCCATCTTTTGCTGGCGTTCCACTTCAAAGCGCAGCTCGCTGGCACGCAGGTAGTGTTCATCCATCCAGCCCTTGGGCAGGGTCAGGGTCAGTGACTCCTCTTCTGCCTGCAGGGTGAAGCTGGGCACCGTGCCCTGGGTGCGGCGCATGCAGAGGATCAGCGCGATGCGCAGGATACGGGCCAGCCGGATCGCCTGACGACCGGTGACGGCGCCCTGCTTCTCCAGCGGTTCCAGCTTGAATTCGTCCCGCTGGTTGAACAGCAGGGCCGACAACAGCTTCTTTTGCGCAGGGGTAAAGCCCGGCATGTCGATGTTGTCGATGATGTAGGCGGCGTGTTGCGGCGCCTTCTTGTATTCGATACAGAGGCCGATCTCGTGCAGCAGGGCGGCATAACGCAAGATTGGGCGACCGTAGCGTTTGGAGAGTCGCCAGGCCGGCTGCAGCTGGTTGAACGCCTCGACGGCGGTATCGCGCACCCGTTCGGCGTGCTCTTTATCCAGTTGATAGCGGCTGATCAGGCTGTCGGCGGTACGATCCCGGGCATCACAGTCGTGATTGTTGCCCAGCAGACCGTAGATCAGCCCCTCGCGCAGGGCGCCACCCGCGAGGGTCATGCTCTCGATATCGAGGGTTTCGAAGATGGCGATCAGGATGGCGAGGCCGGAGGGGAACACGGTCAGCCGCTCGGCCGCCAGCCCTTCCAGCTGTAGTCTGTCCAGCTTGCCGCAGGCGATGGCCTGACCCATCAGCTCTTGCAGCTTGGGCAGAGTGACCCGCTCGCTCTTCCCCTGCGCCAGCATGATCTCTTGCAGCGCCTGCACCGTGCCAGAGGCGCCGACACAGGTGCGCCAGCCGAGGGCGCGGTAATCTTCCGCCACCTTCTCCAGCACCGCTTTGGCGGCAGCAATCGCCTGCTCGAAACGGGCTTCAGAGAGCTCGCCATCACCGAAATGATTGTTGAGCCAGGTGACGCAGCCCATGTGCAGGCTGTTGAGCAGTTTTGCTTCGCTATGTTCGCCGATCACCAGTTCGGTACTGGCACCGCCGATGTCGATCACCAGCCGGTTGCCTTCACCGGCAGAGGTCCAGGAGACTCCTTCATAGATGGTCTTGGCCTCTTCCTCGCCCGAGATGATCTCGATGCTGTGGTTGAGTACCCGTTCCGCTTCGCTGAGGAACTCGTCGACGTTGGTGGCAAGCCGCAAGGTGGCGGTGCCCACCACCCGGATATTGTCGGCCGGAATGTCCTGCAACTGCTCGGAGAAGAGACGCAAACAGTCCCAGCCCCGCTCCATGGCGGCACGGCTGAGACGAAATTCCGGATCGAGCCCGGCTGCGAGGCGAACCTTGCGCTTGACCTTGGCGACGGTGCGCAGGGCACCGGCGACCTCGCGCACCACCAGCATATGAAAGCTGTTGGAGCCGAGGTCGATGGCGGCATAGAGAGGCGAGTTGTGCAACTGGGCCTGTCCTTAGCTCTTGCG
Organism: Aeromonas aquatilis; assembly: GCF_054052405.1. NCBI lineage: Bacteria > Pseudomonadati > Pseudomonadota > Gammaproteobacteria > Aeromonadales > Aeromonadaceae > Aeromonas > Aeromonas aquatilis. The sequence goes on from NZ_JBSTYP010000049.1 coordinate 24,074, forward strand.
TGGCGGACGACGGCGGTTGTTGCTGTTGCCACCGCCCTGACGATCCCGCATGTTGCGGTTCACCGGCTGACGGTTGCGGAACACCCGTTTCGGGGCGGTCACATCATCCAGCAGTGCTTCACGGTCATACTTGCTGACCGGGATGGCGTGGTGGATGTACTCCTCGATGGCCGGCAGGTTGAAGGCATAGTCTTCACAGGCCAGGCTGATGGAGTGACCGCTCTTGCCGGCACGACCGGTACGACCGATACGGTGTACATAGTCTTCGGCGTCGTCGGGCAGGTCATAGTTGAAGACGTGGGTCACGTCAGGGATGTGCAGACCACGGGCAGCCACATCGGTGGCGACCAGAATATCGAGCGCACCCTTGGTGAAATCCTCGAGGATCTTCATCCGCTTCTTCTGCGGCACGTCACCGGTCAGCAGACCGACGCGGTGGCCGTCGTTCTCCAGCCAGGCATGGACGTCTTCACAGACATGCTTGGTGTTGGCGAAGACGATCGCTTTTTCCGGCCACTCCTCTTCCATCAGGGAGAGCAGCAGCAACATCTTGTCTTCGTTGGAGGGGTAGAACAGCTCCTCCTTGATCCGCACGCCGGTCATCTGTTCAGGCTCTACCTGTACATGCTCCGGGTGGTTCATGTGTTCGTAGGCCAGCTCCTGCACCCGCAGGGAGAGGGTGGCGGAGAACAGCATGCTTAGACGCTCGGTGGCGGGCGGCATGCGGCGGAACAGGAAGCGGATGTCCTTGATGAAGCCCAGATCGAACATGCGATCCGCTTCGTCCAGTACTACTACCTGAATGTTGCTCAGGTCGATCACCTTGGACTTGAAGTAGTCGATGATACGACCCGTGGTGCCGATCAGGATGTCGACACCCTGTTCCAGCACGGCCAGCTGCTTGTCGTAACCTTCGCCACCGTAGGCGAGGCCGAGTTTCAGGCCGGTAGAAGCGGCGATGCTGTCAGCATCGTTATAGATCTGTACTGCCAGTTCCCGGGTGGGCGCCATGATGATGGCTCTGGGTTGGTTAACCAGACGGGGCTTGGTCAGCGGGTGAGTCAGCAAATAGTTGAATGTCGCGGCCAGGAAGGCAATGGTCTTGCCGGTTCCTGTCTGGGCCTGACCGGCGAGGTCATGACCTTCTACCAGCAGTGGCAGAGACAGTGCCTGGATGGGCGTGCAATAGTGAAATCCCTTTGATTCCAGACCAGCCAGAACTTCGGGTTCGAGGCCCATTTGGGCGAATTTGTCGGTCGTTAAGTGTGTTTTGCTCATGGCGGTAGGTTATCAGGTTAGGCTTGCAATAATAAACAGGATCATTTCAAATAGGGCAACTATTGCCTTTGTTGATATGTCAATAAAGCCTTAATTACTGACTGGAGTTGGAGATGAGTGACAAGATTGTTCAGCTGAGCGATGCCAGCTTCGAGGCAGATGTAATCAAAGCCGATGGCGCCGTTCTGGTCGACTTCTGGGCCGAGTGGTGTGGTCCGTGCAAGATGATTGCCCCGATCCTGGAAGAAGTTGCCCAAGAGTATGAAGGTCGCGTGACCGTAGCCAAACTGAACATCGACCATAACTCTGATACTCCGCCCAAGTACGGCATTCGTGGTATCCCGACCCTCTTGCTGTTCAAGAATGGCGAAGTGGCAGCGACCAAGGTCGGTGCACTGTCCAAGACTCAGCTGAAAGAGTTCCTGGACGGCAACCTGTAATAATCAAAGAGGAGCGCATTGCAATAATGCGCTCCTTGTGTTTTATCACCTAGACGCTCATCCCGATTGGTGCTAATTTATCGCTCGTTTGCTAACCTTTTTGCCTGACTCTTTGCTAACCACAGCCTGGCAATCAAATCCGATCAGCATCAATCCAGCAGACTGTCTCCTCATTTCAATCCTTGCTTACAGACTTTCACCACTATGAATCTGACTGAATTAAAGAACACTCCTGTGTCCGAGCTGGTCAAGCTTGGCGAATCCATGGGGTTGGAAAATCTGGCTCGGGCGCACAAGAAAGATATTATTTTTGCAATCCTCAAGGCACACGCCAAGGGTGGCGAAGATATCTTTGGCGACGGTGTGCTGGAAATCCTGACCGATGGTTTCGGCTTCCTGCGCAGTGCAGACGGCTCCTATCTGGCAGGCCCGGACGATATCTACGTCTCCCCGAGCCAGATCCGCCGCTTCAACCTGCGTACCGGCGATACCATCTCCGGCAAGATCCGGCCACCGAAAGAAGGCGAGCGTTACTTCGCGCTGCTCAAGGTCAACGAGGTCAACTACGACCGTCCGGAAAACTCCCGCAACAAGATCCTGTTTGAAAACCTTACCCCCCTGCATGCCAACGAACGTCTGCGTATGGAACGGGGTAACGGCTCTACCGAAGATATCACCGCTCGTGTACTGGACCTGGCTTCCCCCATCGGGAAAGGCCAGCGTGGCCTGATCGTGGCGCCGCCCAAGGCCGGTAAGACCATGCTGCTGCAGAACATCGCCCAGAGCATCGCCTACAACCACCCGGACTGTGAACTGATCGTTCTGCTGATCGACGAGCGTCCGGAAGAAGTGACCGAGATGCAGCGCATGGTTAAAGGTGAAGTGATCGCTTCCACCTTCGACGAGCCGGCATCCCGTCACGTTCAGGTTGCCGAAATGGTGATCGAGAAGGCCAAGCGTCTGGTCGAGCACAAGAAAGACGTGGTGATCCTGCTGGACTCCATCACCCGTCTGGCCCGTGCCTACAACACCGTCATCCCGTCATCCGGCAAGGTCCTGACCGGTGGTGTGGACGCCAACGCCCTGCACCGTCCCAAGCGCTTCTTTGGCGCGGCGCGTAACGTGGAGGAGGGTGGCAGCCTGACCATCATCGCCACAGCGCTGGTCGATACCGGTTCCAAGATGGACGAGGTGATCTACGAAGAGTTCAAGGGTACCGGCAACATGGAACTGCACCTCTCGCGCAAGATTGCCGAGAAGCGCGTCTATCCGGCTATCGACATCACCCGCTCCGGCACCCGTAAGGAAGAGCTGCTGACCGCGCCTGACGAGCTGCAGAAGATGTGGATCCTGCGCAAGATCATTCATCCGATGGGCGAGATCGACAGCATCGAGTTCCTGATCGACAAGTTGGCTGCGACCAAAACCAACGACGAATTCTTTGACTCCATGCGGCGCCAACAGAAGTAAGTCCGGTCACAAAATGACGAAACCGCGGCCCTGGTCGCGGTTTTTGTTTATCTGTTTTCCGGTCGCCCTAGTAGTATGAGATCCCGATGTCACAAGGATGGAGACGTCATGAAGCCTGTTTTCTGGTTGTTGCTGGGGGTGCTGAGCGCAATCCCGGTCCATGCGCAGGCTGCACCGGTTGCGGTGACCGCCGAGACGTTGCAGACGCACCAGCGCTATCTGGCGAGCCGTATGCAGCAGGGGCAATTTGCCGCCATCGACTCGCTGCTGGCGACCCTCAGCCGCGAACAGCGGGAGTTCCTGCTGTTGCAGTTGCTGCGGGATATTCCGGTGACCGCGGCTGTGCCCCCCGGGCTGCAACAGTGGGTCGAGGCACAGGCCGACAAGGCCCCCGAGTGGCTACTGGAGCAGCAGGTCGACGGTTTTCTGGTGCAGCAACCGGTCTACGATTTTGCCGCGCAGGCGCGCCTGCTGCTGTGTCAGTGGCAGCAACAGCGCTGGCAGGCGAGCTATCGCCAGCAACTGGCGCTGGGCAGCTTCCAGCTAAAGTCCATCTACTACAGCAGTAACCCCGATCTCGCCATGCAGCAGCAAGCCCTGTTGCTGGCTCTCGACACCTTGCCGCAAGCGATCTGGATGCGGGAGGCGCAAGCACTGGCCAGCCAGAATATCTATCTGCCTGACAACCGTCTGTTGTTCCATCTGTTGCAGCGCACCGGGGAACCGGCGCTCTATGGCATGCTGTGGCGGCGGCCGGCAGATCAGGATGCGCTGCGTGCACTCTCTACCATCAACCGCTTCCATCACGGCAGTGCTGCCAGCGATTTGCTGATTGCCGCCAGTGGCAACGAGGGGTTGAAGGGGGCCGCCCTGCGTCAGCTGAGCGCGCTCTCGCCCTTGCCGCCGCAAGCCCAGAAATACTTGCTGGCGGAACTCTCCAACCGTCAATACGGGGCGCTGGTAGCCGGTCTGTTGATGGAGGTGGACGAGCCCCAACTGCTCTCCGCGCTGGCCAGACGCCTTGGCCAGCGTGACATTCCCCCCATTGCTCCGAGCCTGCTGCCCGATTCGGGTACACCCGATGGACGGCCAGGGTTATAATGCCTGACCTCCTGAACCCGGTTGGGAACTTGCATGAAATACAAGGATTTGCGTGATTTCATCGCGCAGCTGGAACAAAACGGACAACTCAAGCGCATCACCCGCGAGATAGATCCCTATCTGGAGATGACCGAAATCAGCGACCGCACCCTGCGTGCGGGCGGCCCGGCTCTGCTGTTCGAAAATCCCAAAGGCTACACCATGCCGGTGCTGACCAACCTGTTCGGTACACCTGATCGGGTTGCCATGGGCATGGGCCAGCCCGACGTGAGCGCTCTGCGCCAGGTCGGGGTCTGGCTCTCCTATCTCAAGGAGCCCGAGCCACCCAAGGGATTCAAGGAGCTGATGGAGAAGCTGCCGATCTTCAAGCAGGTGCTCAACATGCCGACCAAGCGACTCTCTTCCGCTCCCTGCCAGCAGGTGGTGCAGGAGGGGGGGGCGGTCGATCTCGACCAGATCCCGATCCAGCACTGCTGGCCCGGCGATGTGGCGCCGCTGGTCACCTGGGGCCTCACCATCACCCGTGGCCCCTACAAGAAGCGGCAGAACCTCGGCATCTATCGCCAGCAGAAGATCGCCAAAAACAAGCTGATCATGCGCTGGCTCGATCACCGTGGTGGTGCCATCGATTTTCGCGAGTGGCAGGAGGCCCACCCGGGCGAGCGATTCCCGGTGGTGGTGGCACTCGGTGCCGATCCGGCGACCATTCTCGGCGCGGTGACGCCGGTGCCGGATACCCTCTCCGAATATGCCTTTGCCGGTCTGCTGCGCGGCAGCCGTACCGAGGTGATCAAGGCCATCAGCTGCGATCTGGAGGTACCCGCCAGCGCCGAGATTGTGCTGGAAGGCTATCTGGAGCCGGGCGAGATGGCGCCGGAAGGGCCCTATGGCGACCACACCGGTTACTACAACGAGGTGGACGAGTTCCCGGTCTTCACCATCACCCACATCACCAAGCGGCGCGATGCCATCTATCACAGCACCTACACCGGCCGTCCGCCCGATGAACCGGCGGTGCTGGGTCTGGCGCTGAACGAGGTGTTCGTGCCACTGCTGCAGAAGCAGTTCCCCGAGATTGTGGACTTCTATCTTCCGCCGGAGGGGTGCTCCTACCGGATGGCGGTGGTGACCATCAAGAAGCGTTACCCGGGCCACGCCAAGCGGGTGATGCTGGGGGTCTGGTCATTCCTGCGCCAGTTCATGTACACCAAGTTCGTGGTGGTGTGCGATGACGACATCAACGCCCGCGACTGGAAGGATGTGATCTGGGCCATTACCACCCGGATGGATCCGGCCCGCGACACGACTCTTATCGAGCATACGCCGATCGATTATCTGGACTTCGCCTCGCCGGTCTCTGGCCTCGGCTCCAAGATGGGGCTGGATGCCACCAACAAGTGGCCGGGCGAGACCAATCGGGAGTGGGGTCAGCCCATAGTTCAGGATGAGGCGGTGAAGCAGAAGGTTGATGCCATCTGGGATGAGCTCAATATCCTCGGATGAGGCAAACATGAGAGCTTTGCTGCAAAAAGTGATGCGATCCGCACTGATTTGAGTATTCTCGACTGACGGGGCCAGGGCTGCTGGTCGTCACTCCATAGTGAAACAATGAGCGAAGCGGGCCGAGCGAGCCCGCCACAAGGACAAGAATGCAACGTATCAAATGCCGCGTAGAGGAACTGCGCGAATATGTCGACACCATCTGGCATGTGGCCCTGACGCCGCAGCAAGCGATCAGCTTCAAGCCTGGCCAGTATCTGCTGGTGGTGATGAGCGATTCGGACAAGCGCCCCTTCTCCATCGCCAACTCGCCGACCCGCCCGGGCGTGCTGGAGCTGCAAATTGGTGCCACTCCCGAGAACGCCTACGCTGGTCAGGTGCTGGCCCGCATGCGCGAGTTGGGGGAGATCGAGGTCGAATTGCCGGCTGGCAAGGCGTTCCTGCGCGATGAATCCCCCCGTCCGCTGATCCTGATGGCGGGCGGCACCGGTTTCTCTTACGCCCGCTCCATTCTGGAGTACCTGATCGACACGGGCAGCAAGCGTCCGGTGTTCTTCTACTGGGGTGTGCGTCAGGCTCACTGGCTCTATGAGCTGGAGCAGATGCAGCAGTGGGAGCGTGACTATGCGCCGCTCACCTTTATCCCGGTGGTGCAGGAGCCGGATGCTGACTGGACCGGCAAGAGCGGGCTGGTGCACAAGGCGATCATGGATGACTTCGTCAGCCTCCACGACTACGACATCTATGTAGCCGGCCGTTTCGAGATGGCGGGTGCCGCGCGGGAGGAGTTCAAGATCCTCGGCGCCGAGCCGGAGCGTATCTTTGGTGACGCCTACGAATTTATTTGATGGATCCCGATTAGGCTGACTCAGCCCCCGGTTTTGCCGGGGGCTTTTTGTTTTTGGGTTGTTGCTGTATCCGAACGTATCCTGATTTTTTTCTGATGTGGTCTTACTTCATGATTTTTAGATATTTTTAATATGAATGGCTACTAATCAGATATCGCTGGTGGCATCTTTGTGGGGGATTGATAAGAGCATCTATAGCGCAAACTCAAGGAGGCGCAGTGTTGAGTGAAGAGGGTAGGCCATCTGCCGAGGATGACAGGGGAGAGACCTGTGCTGTCGAGCGGGTTGCGCCGCGGACCCCGTCCCCTCACGGCGCTGAAATGGCCCGTTTGCAGGCAGAGATCGCCGCTTTGCAGCATGAAAACGGCCTGTTGCAGGAGAAGCTCAATGCCGCCCTCGATGGCACCGGCATCTGTCTCTGGCAGGGCACCATTCCCACTGGCGAGCTGCGGGTCTTCAATCTGCAGAACTTTCAGGCCGGTGACATGGCCCCTCATTTCGATCAGTGGAGCGCCAAACTCCATCCCGACGATCGCGCCCATGCCATGGGCAGCTACTTTGCCCACCTTGAGGGGAAAACCCCCTTCTACGAAGCCGAATACCGCACCATCAGCCCAGCCGGGGAGATCACCTGGTTGTGGGATCGGGGCCGGGTCGTTGATCGGGATGGTGATGGCAAGCCGCTGCGGATCATGGGCTCCCATATCGATATCACCCAGCGCAAGGCTTATGAGCATCGACTGGCGGAGCGTGCCAACAGCGACGCGCTGACCGGCTTGCTCAACCGGCAGGGGTTTGGCAAGGCGTTTGCCCAGCTGCAGCCGCAAGGAGCGGGGGCGCTGCTCTTTATCGATCTGGATGATTTCAAGGGGATCAATGACCAGCTGGGCCACGCCTGCGGCGATCTGGTGTTGCAGCAGATGGCGGATTGGCTGCGCCTTATTATGCCGGGCTCGGCGCTATGTGGCCGTTACGGCGGCGACGAGTTTGTGGTGCATCTGCACCGGGATGTGTCGAGCCATGGCCTAGCGCAACTGGCTGACGCCCTGATCAGCCGGATGCACGGCTATGTGCCCAAACCCGGTTGCCCGCAACGGGTGGGGCTGAGTATCGGCATCGCCCTGTGGGAGGAGGAGCCATTGAGCTTCCGACAGGCATTGGAGGTGGCCGACCGTGCCATGTATGAGGCCAAGGCTCGCGGCAAGCGGGCCTGGTATCTGCTTCAGGTGTGATGTTTTTTACAGGTTCAATTTAAAGCAAAAACCCCAGCCGAGCTGGGGTTTTCGTTATTCGCCTTTGGCGCCGAGCTGCTGCTCGAGCTGAGCCAGCTTGCTTTCGAGGGCGGCCAGTTTTTCACGGGTACGCAGCAGCACCTTGGTCTGCACGTCGAACTCTTCACGGCTGACCAGATCCAGCTTGCCCAGCTGGGCTTGCAGTACCTGACGCATCTTCTTCTCGGCCTCTTCACCCATGCTGCGAATGCCGGGCGGCAGGGAGTTGTGCACCTGCTTGGCGATCTCTTCCAGTTTCTTCGGGTCGATCATGATGTCCTCCTTAAGCGTTGGCGGACATTCTACCGACAATTCCCTCACTTTGCCGAGATCGCGGCGGCTTTTTAGTCGTGATGGTGCCCGCTGGCTGGTCGGGTCTGGTGATGGGGCCACAACTGCTACCCTTGCGCCCCTTTGTTAACCTGAAACCATGACATGCCCCACAAAGCTGAGCCAGAACTGTCCGGCATGAGTCTTATTTGGTGTTGGTTTTATGTTAACGTTTTGCAGTCGAGGTCGTGATGACCCCGTTGGCTTGTGATGGATAACAACCCTATAAAAAGAGAATAAAAAATGAAGAAGAAGCTAATTTATGCAGCTGTTGTCAGCGCCCTGCTGGCCGGATGTGGTGGAGATGACAACAAGGGAGACACCACCAGCTCCCTCGACTACGTCCTGAGTGGCGCCAACGGGGTGCGCCCGAGCGTGCTGGCCCCCCGTGCCAGCGACGGTACTCTGAAGTTTTCAACCGAGACTCATGATCTGTCGAACCCGGTATCTGCCCTCTCCACCCTGGATGGCTGGTCAACCACCCAACCCGTCCAGCTGGTACCGGCGACCGTGACCGGTGTCTCTGTGCCGGCACCGGCGACCAGCGAGTATGCCTCTGCCGTTGCGCCCCTCTACCTGCTCGAGCTCACCCTGGATCCGGTCACTCTGCAACCCAACGGAGTCAAGGGCGGCAAGCCACTGGCTTATGGGACCGACTTTGTGGTCACTGGCGGGGACGGCAAGCTCAATCTGGTTCCGCTCAAGCCGCTCAATCCCTCTTCTTACTACATGATCGTGGCGACCGATGCCCTCAAGGACAGTCGCGGCACACCGCTCAAGGCGGGAGGCGATTACAGCAGCTTCAAATCGACAGCTGGCGCAACTACTCAGGAGCAGACCATCAACGGCCTGATCTCGCTGCAGGAAGGTCTGTTCAAGGCAGCCACCGGGATCACCAGCGATCGGGTGATCTTCTCCGACTGGTTTGCCACCCAATCTGGTGCCGATGTGCTGCTGGCAGTGAAAAGTGCCGCCGCTTCGGTGCTGAAGAGCCCGAGCCTGGACGCCGCGGCGCTGTGGAAACAGGATGCCAGAGGCAACACCAGCCTGCCGGCAACCTATACCATCAATAGTCTTAATGGCGGGGTGGATTTTCTGACCCAGCTGGCGAATGAGCCATTCTTGCCGCAGGATCAGAAAGATGCACTGACAGCCGCCTTTGGGGTTGGTACGCCGCTTAACGGGGTTGCCCAGCTAACCAAGGTGTATACCGGTACCGTCAAACTCCCTTACTTCCTCTCAACCCCGGCGATAGCCGGCTCCTGGGACAAAGCCAAGACCCAATCCTGGCACGGCGCCATTCCTAGCCTCTATGCCATCGCCAACGCGCTGAAAGCGGGCGATAGCGAGGTGATCGGTGGGCTGGTCGGGCGTGGATCCGGCATTGCTGGGTGAGCTGATCGCCGACCCGAGCCGTCAGAGTGAACTGCTGACCGAGGCGAGCAAGCTGATCGGGGTGACCCTCACCTCCGGTGGCAAGCCGCTGGATGCCGAGCGCAATATCGGTCGTTTCAACCCGTTGCCGACCCTGAGCGAAGTACAATCGGTACCGCTGCGGATCTTCGCCGCCGCACCGCTCAATACAATTACCGATGTGATCATCTATCAGCACGGGGTTACCTCCATCAAGGAGAACGCCTATGCGCTGGCACTGGGCCAGATCGGCGCTGGCGCCACTGCCAGCAAGAGTGTCGCTGTGGTAGTGATCGATCATCCGTTGCACGGTGAGCGTGGCTATGCCCTGAGTGGCAGCATGGCGACCGTGACCACCTCCGAAAATCCGACCCCGTATCTGAACCTGAGCTACCTGACGGTGGCGCGGGACAACCTGAAACAGAGCGTGACCGATCTGCTGGGACTGCGACTGGCCGTCGGTCTGGCCAATGCCAAGGGGCTGGGTGGTCAACTGGGCGGCGTTGGTCTGAAAGTTCACTTCCTCGGACACTCGCTGGGGGCAATTGCCGGAGCCAATCTGCTGGCCGTTGCCAACCAGCCCACTGGCAGTGCTCAGGCTGATGCCCTGTTCAAGTTCGATACTGGCGGTCTGGCGATGCCGGGTGGCGGCATTGCCCCCTTGCTGCTCAACTCACCGAGTTTCGGGCCGACCATCAAGATGAGCGTGCTTACCTCGGGCAGTCCGGCGCTGAAAGCGGGCTTTACCGCCTATGCACCGAATTGCAAAACGGCTGCCGCCACTTGCTTCGTCAACGAGTTCCTGCCCAGTCTGGATGCGGCCACGCAGGCGGGTGCGGCGAGCACCTTGCAGAGCTATACCTTTGCTGCCCAGTCAGTGCTGGACTCTGCCGACCCGATCAATCTGGGCAGAGGCGTCGCCAAGAGCTTCCCGCTGTTCGCCACCGAAATTGTGGGCGATGGTGCGCTCAGCTTGCCGGATCAGGTGATCCCCAACAGTATCGCCTCTGCGCCGCTGGGTGGCACCGAGCCGCTGTTCCGGGTGCTGGGTTTGCAAGAGCTGAAGGGTTCCGGCGTGCTCCCGGCGGGTCACCATGCTGCGCGCTTCCTGAAAGGGGGCCATAGCTCGCTGCTGGCCCCTGATGAGAACTTCGATCAGGCTGGTGCGGTCACCACCGAGATCCAGACCCAGTTCGCCAGCTTCTTTATGAGTGGCGGTGCGGCGGTCAAGGTGACTGACGACACCCTGATCAAGCAGTAACTGTCCATCGCGTAAAAAAACGCCGCCCTTCGGGGCGGCGTTCTCGTTTCTGCGGCTGCTGAAAAATCAGGTCGGCTGGTGGTTGCGATCCAGCCACCCTTGCAGCAGGCCGACCAGCAGACCGGTCAGGTGGGCGATGTTGGCGGTGCTGGTGCCGAGCATGTCGAAGAAGCCGAGCACCATCCAGAACAGCATAAAGCCCATCAGTGCCGGTGGCAGAGTCAGGCCACAGGCCGGTTGCAGCTTGCTGCGCAGCCAGCAGTAGCCGAGCAGGGCATAGACCACGCCGGAGAGGCCGCCAAACAGCGGGCCGCTGGCAAAAAACTCGGCGATATTGGGCAGGGCGGCGCCCACCAGCAGCAGGATCAGCAGCTTGCCGCTGCCGAGGCGCTGTTCGATCTGGCCCCCGAGATACCACCACCACAGCAAGTTGAACACCAGATGGAGCACCGAGAAGTGGATCAGGGCGGGGGTGAAATAGCGCCACGCCTGCCAGTCGGTGAACTGGGCCAGGGTCGGGTGGAAGGCCAGCTCGTCGTAGATGGGCAGCCCGATGGCATCAAGCCCGTAGATGGCGAGGCAGGCGATGATGACCACCAGCGTCAGTGGCCCCGCCTGATGCAGGAAGTCGGTGACCGGGTCGGTCATCCCCTTGCTGTAGTCGATGCGGGCATCGGCCCGGCCGGACTGCCAGGAGGCTTCCATGTAGCGCGGGTGGCCCGGCTCGGCGAGGAAGCGTTTCACCTCCAGCTGGGCCTGAGCAAGGCGTGGCTCGTCCGCCAGCCAGATGGTGACCCCCAGCTCGGACTGGGTCAGCTCGCAGGAGATGCCCAGGGTCGCCAGATAGTCCACCAGTGCCTGCGCCATGCGGGCGTTGTCGAGCACCAGCAGCTGGATCATGCCTCGCCTGCCTCGATGGGAAACTCCCGGCGCCACGCCTCGAAACCGCCATCCAGACTGTAGACCTCGTCATAACCCTGTTGCAGCAGGTATTGGGCCGCCCCTTGACTGCTGTTGCCGTGATAGCACATCACGATGACCGGGGTATCGAAGTCCACTTCGTTCATAAAGCGCACCAGGGTGCCGTTGGTGAGGTGGAAGGCGCCGACCGCGTGGGCCGCTTCAAAGGACTGCGGGTCGCGAATATCCACCAGACGGGCTTCACCCGCGCTCAGTTTCTGGTGGGCATCATGGGCATTGATATGGGCAAACTGGTCCATCGAGATGTCCTGCGAATAGGTTGATTACGGGCCAGTGTACCGCAAGCTTGGGCGCAAACTAACCCCACAAAAGATAAGGCTATGTCCCAATTACGTGTTGAAAGGCTAAGCTTGAAGTAGGCCATCACCTTGAGGTCTACCATCATGGATACCCCAGCCTTTCA
>NZ_JBSTYP010000050.1:0-34254 GCF_054052405.1 Aeromonas aquatilis
TGGAGCGTTACGGGAGGGGCGTGAATATCAAAGCATGTTTGCATGAGGCGCTGGGGCACCCCATGCAACACGTAATTGGGACATAGCCTTGAAAAAGAGGGGGTTCTTCAGCAATCTGAGGGAGCCTATCAGGCTCCCTTTTCTACAGACTCGGCCAATGGCATTTGACCAATGCCGCCACTTATCGATTGGTCGCGGCTTTCATCCCTTCCACAAACTCTTTCAGACGAGTGAGCATATGTTCCGGCTTCTGGTGGTGGGTCTCGATGATCTTTACCACGGCGGAGCCGGAGATGGCACCGGCGGCGCCCGCGGCGATGGCCTCACGCACCTGAGCCGGCTCGCTGATACCAAAGCCGAGCAGGGCGGGGGGGGCGTTGAACTCGCGCAGGGTATTGATCAGCCCCTCCACCGGCATGCCGGCCTTGGTCTCGGCACCGGTGACGCCGGCGCGGCTCACCAGATAGGTGTAACCATTGCCGAACTCCGCCACCTGTTTCAGGGTCTCGGCGTCGCCATTGGGCGGGGCGATAAAGATGCTGTCGATGCCGAACTTGTCGGCGGCCGCCTTGTAGGGGGCGCACATCTGCACCGGCACGTCGGCAACCAGCACCGAGTCCACGCCCGCCTGCTGGCACTTCTCGTAGAAGCCGTCAATTTTGCGCACATAGACCAGATTGGCGTAGACCAAGAGGCCAATGGGCAGCTGCGGGTACTTGGCGCGGATGCGGCCGAGTAGCTCGAAGCAGTCGTCCGGGGTGGTGTGGCTGGCAAAGGCACGCAGGGCGGCGCCCTGAATGGTGGGGCCGTCTGCCACCGGATCGGAGAAGGGAATGCCGAGCTCGAGGGCATCGGCGCCCCCTTCGACCAGCGCATCGACGATGGCCAGTGACAATTCGGGGGTGGGGTCACCCAGCATCACGAACGGCACAAAGGCGCCCTGATTGGCGTCGTCCAGACGGGAGAAGAGTTGTGCGTAACGGTTCATTTGCTGGTTCCTTCTTTCTCAAAGCTTTCTGTTTCCAAGATATCGGCAACGGTGAAGATGTCTTTGTCGCCACGGCCGGAGAGGTTGACGATCAGCACCTGCTCTTTTTCCGGTTCACTGCGAGCCATCTTGAGGGCGTGGGCCAGTGCGTGGGAGGACTCCAGCGCCGGGATAATGCCTTCGGATTTGGCCAGCTCCTGGAAGGCGTCCAGCGCCTCCTTGTCGGTCACCGAGGGGTACTCGGCGCGGCCGATGGCGGCCAGATGGGCGTGTTGCGGGCCGACGGAGGGGAAGTCCAGCCCCGCCGAGACGGAGTAAGACTCCTGGATCTGGCCCTGATTGTCTTGCATCAGGTAGGAGTGCATGCCAAAGAAGACCCCCTTGCTGCCGTGGCCGAGCGGCGCACCGTGCTCGCCACTTTCGATACCGTGACCACCCGGCTCGACGCCGATCAGGCGCACTGACGGCTCATCGATAAAGTCGGCAAACATGCCGATGGCGTTCGACCCGCCGCCGACGCAGGCGATCACCGCATCGGGCAGCCGCTCCTCCTTCTCGAAGCACTGGGCCTTGGCCTCTTCGCCGATCATCTTCTGGAACTCCCGCACGATGGTGGGGAAGGGGTGCGGGCCCGCGGCGGTGCCGAGCAGGTAGTGGGCCGACTCGTAGTTGGCAGCCCAGTCGCGCAGCGCCTCGTTGCAGGCATCTTTCAGGGTGCTGGAGCCGGAGTGCACCGGAATGACGGTGGCGCCCATCAGCTTCATGCGAAAGACGTTGGGCTTCTGACGCTCGCAATCCTTGGCACCCATGTAGACCCGGCACTTGAGGCCGAGCAGGGCGCAGGCCAGCGCAGTGGCGACGCCATGCTGACCGGCGCCGGTCTCGGCGATGATCTCGCTCTTGCCCATCCGCTTGGCCAGCAGCGCCTGACCCAGCACCTGGTTGGTCTTGTGGGCGCCGCCGTGCAGCAGATCTTCACGCTTGAGATAGAGGCGGGTCTTGGTGCCCTTGGTCAGATTGCGGGTCAGGGTGAGCGGGGTCGGGCGACCGGCATACTCGGTCAGCAGGGACTGAAACTCGGCGATAAAGGCCGGGTCATCCTTGGCATCGACAAAGGCTTTCTCCAGCTGGAGCAGGGCCGGGATAAGGATTTGGGGTACATACATACCGCCAAATTCACCGAAAAACGGGTTGAGCAGGGTCATGGCTTCTTCCTTGTATTAGCTAAATCGAAACATCAAAAAGGGTTGCGTTACAGGTTGCGCAGTGCGCCGAAGGCGGCTGTAATCTTGTGCGCATCCTTCTGGCCCGGGGCACTCTCCACCCCGGAGTTGAAATCAAGGCCGAGGCAGCCCACTTGCGCCGCCTGCAGGGCGTTGTCGGGATTAAGGCCCCCCGCCAGCATCAGTTTGCTCTTGTCGAGCGTGGCCAGCATGGCCCAGTCGAACGCCTGACCGGTACCACCGCTCTGGCTGCCGACCGCAGTTTTCACGACAGTATCCAGCAGCAGCCGATCCGCCGGGTAGTCGAGGTCGGGCAGCGGCTCGCCGCTTTCTTTGCCGAGAGAGACGCCTACCGCTTTCCAGATCTGGCAGCCAGTCGGCAGCAGTGGGCGCAATCCCTCGATATAGGCGGCATCCTCATCCCCATGCAGCTGCACCGCGGCGAGCCCCAGCGCATCCACCGTCTTGACGATGGTGGCGGGCTGGGCGTTGCGAAATACTCCGACAAAGCTAAGCGGTGCACCGGCCATCACGGCGCGGGCGGCGGGAATGTCCACATAGCGTGGGCTTTTGGCTACAAAGATAAGACCGCCGAATACCGCACCCGCCTGATGGGCGGCGGCGGCATCTTCGGCACGGGTCAGGCCGCACACCTTGTTCTGGCCCAGAGTGAGCTTGCGCACCGCCGCTTCCAGATCCGGCTCGGCCATCAGGGATGAGCCCACCAGAAAGCCCTTGGCGTGGTGGCGCAGATCCGCCACCTGAGCGCGGTGGTTGATGCCGGATTCGCTGATCACCACCCGATCGCTCGGGATATCTTTAGCCAGCTGTTTGGTGCGGGCGAGATCCACGCTCAAGTCGCGCAGATCCCGGTTGTTGATGCCAATCACCGGCGCGCCAAGGGCGATGGCGCGGGTCAGCTCCTCCTCGTTGCTCACTTCGGTGAGCACGCCAAGGCCCAGCTCTTTGGCCACCGCGAACAGGGCGCGATAGCCCTCGTCGGTGAGCACCGAGAGCATCAGCAGGATGGCGTCCGCCTGATAGTGGCGGGCCAGATAGACCTGATAGGGGTCAATCATGAAATCCTTGCAGAGCACCGGTTGCTGGACGCGGCTGCGCACCCGCGGCAAAAAGGCGAAATCCCCCTGAAAGAACTTCTCGTCGGTCAGCACCGAGATGGCGGTGGCGTATTTGCCATAGATGTCGGCGATCGCCTCCGGGCTGAAGTCGTCGCGGATCAAGCCCTTGGAGGGGGAGGCCTTCTTGCACTCCAGAATAAAGCGGGTGGAGCCCGCCTTGAGTGCCCCGACGAAATCCCGATCGCTGGGGGTCAGCGCGCTCTGGAAGCTCGCCAGCGGCTGGGCCTGCTTGCGGGTGGCGACCCACTCCTGCTTGGCCGCCACGATCTTGCCGAGAATGGTCTGGCTGATGGAGGCCATGTTCAGAAATGCATGGGGGGCGATAAGGTCTGACATCTCGTTATCCTTGCGAAACTGGCTCTTGCCCTGCGGGCGTTCTGAATGACTGCTGTGCAACGTGGTGGCTGACATCATGCCTCCTGATGGCCCGCTTCCTGATGGCTCGTTCCCTGATGACTCAACGTGGCGAGCCGGGCGGCGAGCTCCGCAGCCTTGCCACTCGCCAGCACCGCCAGCACCTCGGCCGCCGCGCTCTTGAGATCGGTCGCCTTACCCGCCATCAGCAGCAGCGGTGCCACGTTGGCGGCGATGGCGGCGTTGTGGGCCGGGGTGCCCCGCCCTTCCAGAATGGCGGCGGTGATGGCGCGGTTCTCTTCAGGCTCCCCCCCCTGAATGGCGCTGACTGGATAGGTCTCCAGGCCAAAGTCGGCCGGGGTGATCATAAATTCGCGGATCTCGCCGTCACGGATCTGGGCCACCTGGGTCGGGCCGTGGATGGCAATTTCATCCAGCCCGGCACCGTGCACCACCATACCGGTTTTCAGCCCCAGTGCCAGCAGGGTTTCTGCGATGGGGCGCACCAGCTCGGGGGCATAGACTCCCATCAGCTGATAGGTGGGGCGAGCGGGGTTGATAAGCGGCCCCAGCACGTTGAACAGAGTACGGGTCTTGAGGGCTTGGCGCACCGGCATGGCGTGGCGCACCCCGGCGTGATACTGGGGGGCGAACAGGAAGCAGATGCCTAGCTCATCCAGGCAGCGGCGCGCCTGCGCCGGGCTCATGTCAAGCTTGATGCCCATTTTGTCCAGCAGATCGCTCGAACCCGACTTGCTCGAGACCGAGCGATTGCCGTGCTTGGCCACTTTCAGGCCGCAGGCGGCGGCGATCAGCGCCGAGGTGGTGGAGACGTTGATGGTGTTGAGGCCATCGCCACCGGTGCCGACGATGTCGCAAAACTCATAATCCGGACGCGGGAAGTCGCGCGCTTCGGCCAAGAGGGCCTCGGCGGCACCGGCGATCTCCTCCGGGGTCTCCCCCTTGATCTTGAGGGCGGTCAGGAGACTGGCGAGCACGATGGGGTCCACTTCGCCACGTACCACCTGACCGAAGGCATCGCGGGTACTTTCACGGCTCAGAGACTGACCCTGATAGAGGGTGTTGAGATGTTGATGCATGTTGGTCTCCTTACCTTAACGCACGCTGCTTTCTGGACGGGTGATATGGGCGAGCGCCTGAGTCAGCAGACGGGCCCCTTCCGAGGTCATGATGGATTCCGGGTGGAACTGGAAGCCCAGCACCCGCTCATCCTGCTGCTCGATGGCCATGGGCATGCCCTGATAGTGGGCAATCACCGTCAGCTCTTCCGGTACATAGGTGGCGACCAGCGAGTGGTAACGGGCCACCGGCAGCGGGCTCGGCAGGCCGGCGAAGGCGCCGTGGCCGTTGTGCTCAATCAGGGAGCGCTTGCCGTGGACGATCTCGCCCGCCGCGCCGACTGTGCCGCCGTAGGCTTCGCACAGGGCCTGATGGCCGAGGCAGATGCCGAGGATGGGCACCTGACCACGGGCCAGTTTGATCAGATCAATCAGGCAACCCGCTTCATGGGGGGCGCCCGGCCCCGGGGAGAGCACCAGCACCGCGTCCCCTTCACAGGCAGCGATTTCGCTCATGATGCGGCTCGCCGGCAGGCTGTTGCGGTAGATCCGCACCGGATAGCCGAGGGAGCGAAACTGGTCGACGAGGTTGTAGGTAAATGAATCGAAGTTATCGAGCAAAAAGATGTTAGTCATGATGCTGCTCCTTCGAAGTGCGGAACTGGTCGGCTTGGGTGCTGTAGGTAAACGAGTCGAAGTTGTCGAGCAGGAAGATGTTAGTCATGGCTCACGTCCTTATGTTGCTCCTGCTGGGCGCTCAGGGCTTGCAGGGAGGTGCCATGGCTGGCAGCGATGGCGGCCAGCACGGCGGCCGCCTTGGCGCGGGTTTCGTCCGCTTCGGCTTGCGGCTTGGAGTCATAGACCACCCCGGCACCGGCCTGCACATGGGCCACGCCATCTTTGACAAAGGCGGAGCGGATGACGATGCAGGTATCCATCTCGCCTGCACCGTTGATATAGCCGACGGCGCCGCCGTAGCTGCCGCGGCGCTTGCCTTCCACCATGCGAATAAGCTCGCTGGCGCGGATCTTGGGGGCACCGGTGAGGGTGCCCATGTTCATGCAGGCCTGATAGGCGTGCAGGGCGTCCAGGTCAGAGCGCAGGGTGCCGACCACCTTGGAGACCAGATGCATCACGTGGCTATAGCGATCCACTTTGAGCAGTTCCTTGACGTAGCGGGTACCCGGTTCCGAGATGCGGGCGATGTCGTTGCGGCCCAGATCCACCAGCATCAGGTGTTCGGCCACCTCTTTCTCGTCCTGACGCAGTTCCAGCTCGATGCGGCCATCGAGATCCCGGTTGATGCTGCCATCCGGGTTGAAGCCGCGGCGGCGGGTACCGGCGATGGGGTACATCTCCACATCGCGGCTGGCGGCGCAGAATTTCACCGCGCTCTCCGGCGAGGCGCCAAACAGAGTGAAGCCCTCATCCTGCACGTAGAACATGTAGGGGCTGGGATTGGTCTGCTTGAGGCGACGATAGGCGGCCAGGGGGCTCGGGCAGGGCAGGGAGAAGCAGCGGGACGGCACCACCTGGAAGATGTCGCCACGGCGGATAAAGCCCTTGAGCTTCTCCACCTCGGCACAGAACTGCTTGTCGCTCTTGTCCACGCTCATGCCACCGGTCAGGGGCTGGGTGGTCAGCTCGGCGCAGAGGGGTTGCTGGCAAATCTGTTTGAAGTCGGTGAGTCGCTCGGTCAGGCGGGTGTATCTGTCTTCAACCTGGCTTTCGTCGCTGTCGCCGCCAAAGATGCAGGCGAGCAGTTGAGTGGTGCGTTCGATATGGTCGATGGTGATCAGGGTTTCGGCCACATAGAAGCAGTAATCGGGGCAGCTGTTGCTCCCCTCCGGCACCTCTGGCAGATCCTCGAAGGAGGCGATCAGGTCATAGGCGAAGCTGCCCGCCATGAACAGTGCTTCTTTACCCAGTTGGCACTGCAGCTCCTGTTGCAGGGTGCGCAGCACGTCCAGCACGCTGCTCCCCTTGAGGCGGGAATCTTCATCCTGCTCCCGATCGGAGGCCGGGAAGTCGAGTTGCAGCTCGCCATCGACCAGCGAACGAGCCACCACCGCAGGCAGCCGCTCGGCCAGCAGGCTCTGCAACTGGGCACCGTTGTCATTGAGGCTGCGCACCCGCACGGTGCGACCACGGCACTCGATGCGCAGGCAGGCATCGACCAGCAGCAGGCTCTGTTTACCCGCCTTGGAGTCGATCTCCACCGATTCCAGTAGCAGGTTGTTGGGGCGACCCTGACAGAGGCGGGTATAGAGCGCCAGCGGGTCGGCCACATAGGGGGCGTTGAGCTTGAGGGTATCGAATTCACCCAGAGGAAGGCGATGTGTGGCTGTCATAGTGCGTTCCCTTGCGTGTGATGCGTTTTACCGATATTCATGACATTGAATTCCTTGAAAATTTAATTGGTCCGGGGTGGCTGGTTCAGGGGCGCCATCGCCAGGTCAGCTTGCTTGTCTGAATTCTCGGTTTCATCACAGGTCCATTTGCCGGATAATAAAAAAGCCCGCTGGGGTCAGCGGGCTTTTTCTTTGGGTTCTTAATTTGCTGTCAGATTACAGGTACAGCAACGACCACACGCCCGCATGTCAGGGAGTGTGCCACCACCAGATGGTCAGGATGGATGTCGTTTGCATGATAAAGTCCTGTAAAAAGATGTTTGCAATGAAGTGCCTACAGAAAACGATAAAGCCGCGGCCAAGTCAAGTCGCTTTTTAGCCTTCTTTCACCGATTTGCCATGAATGGTGACCTGACCACGAGAGCGGAATAACCTGATGAGATTCGATCTTCACTGCCATACCACTGCCTCCGACGGGGTACTGAGCCCCGCCGAACTGGTGCGCCGCGCCGCCGAAAAACAGGTCGAGGTGTTAGCAGTTACTGACCACGACACCCTTGCCGGACTTGATGAGGTGCGCCGTACCATCGAAGCCGAGCAACTGCCGCTGCGACTGGTGAGCGGGGTCGAGATCTCCACCGGCTGGGAGCATCACGAGATCCATATCGTGGCGCTGGGGGTGGATGAAAAAAATCCGCAGCTGACCGACTTTCTGGCCGGTCAGCTTGCCCGTCGCGAAGCACGTGCGCTGGAAATTGGGCGTCGTCTGGAGAAGTGCCTCATTCCCGGCACCTATGAAGAGGCCAAGGCGCTGGCCGGTGACGCCGCCGTGACCCGCGCCCACTTTGCCCGGGTGCTGGTGGCACGCGGGGTAGCCGACAACATGCAGAAGGTATTCAAAAAGTACCTGAGCCGTGGCAATAAAGGGTATGCCCCGGCCGAGTGGCCCGAGATGAGCGAAGCCATCGCGGCCATTCACGCCGCCGGTGGGCTGGCGGTGCTGGCCCACCCCAGCCGTTACGATCTCACCGCCAAGTGGATCAAGCGGCTACTGGTGGCCTTCAAGGCGGCCGGTGGGGATGCCATGGAGGTCTCATTGCCCCAGCAGAGCCCACAGGAGCGGGCCAATCTGGGCCAGTGGGCCAAGGAGCACGACCTCTATATCTCGGTGGGATCGGATTTTCACTTCCCCTCCAACTGGACCGAGCTGGGCCGCCACCTCTGGCTGCCCAAAGAGGGAATGCCAGTCTGGTTGGCCTATCCCGGTCACTTTGGGCTCACCACCGAGCAACATGCCGAGCTGCTGGCGAGCCGGTAACGGCGTCAGCGAAATAGGGAACAAACTGGCAAGAGGGAATGGCCATATTGTGGCTGGCCTATCCCGGTCACTTTGGGCTCACCACCGAGCAACATGCCGAGCTGCTGGCGAGCCGGTAACGGCGTCAGCGAAATAGGGAACAAACTGGCAAGAGGGAATGGCCATATTGTGGCTGGCCTATCCCGGTCACTTTGGGCTCACCACCGAGCAACATGCCGAGCTGCTGGCGAGTCGGTAACGGCATCAGCGAAGCGGCCACAAACAGGTTAAGGTAGTGTCATGGGTCTTTGACCCGTGACCATACGAGCGGGCAGGTATTGCTGCCCCCATTGCGAGAACAAGCTATGAGTCAGCATTTTTACGTACATCCGGAAAACCCCCAGGCCCGTCTGATCGGTCAGGCGGTACAGATCATCCAGAACGGCGGCGTGATCGTCTATCCGACCGACTCCGGTTATGCGCTGGGTTGCCAGATGGGTGACAAGGGCGCGCTGGAGCGCATCTGCCGCATCCGTCGTCTCGACGCCAACCACGACTTCACCCTGGTGTGCCGCGATCTCTCCGAGATCTCCACCTACGCCAAGGTCGACAACAGCGCGTTTCGCCTGATCAAGAACAACACCCCGGGCGCCTACACCTTTATCTTCAAGGCGACCAAAGAGGTGCCGCGCCGCCTGATGAACGAGAAGAAGAAGAGCATCGGCATCCGGGTGCCGGACAACAAGATTGCTCAGGCACTGCTGGAAGCCCTCGGCGAGCCGCTGCTCTCCACCACATTGATCCTGCCGGACTCCGAGATGGCCGAGTTTGACCCGGAAGAGATCTTCGACAAGCTGGGCAAGCAGATCGATCTGGTGGTCAACGGCGGTTATCTGGGCGAGCAGCCCACCACCGTGGTCGATTTCTCTGACGACGAGCCGGTATTGCGTCGTCGCGGTGCCGGAGACCCGACCCCGTTTGAGTGATGTCGCTGAACCGGTGACAGTCCCTTCCGTCGAGACGGGGGCTGGCTCCGCACTACCCATCGCGAAAGTCCTGGGGCAGCCCTATCACGAGCTGCCCCAGGACCTGTTCATCCCGCCCGATGCGCTGGAGGTGTTCCTCGATACCTTCGAGGGGCCGCTCGATCTGCTGCTCTATCTGATCCGGCGTCAGCAGCTCGATATCCTCAACCTGCCGATCCTGCAGATCACCGCCCAGTACATGGAGTACGTGGAGCTGATGCAGGGGCTTAACCTTGAGCTGGCAGCCGAATATCTGCTGATGGCGGCCTGGCTGGCGGAGATCAAATCCCGCCTGCTGCTGCCCAAGGCCCCCGAGCTGGAGGATGAAGATGAGGGGGAAGACCCGCGGGTGACGCTTATTCGCCGCCTGCAGGAGTACGAGCGTTACAAGGTAGGGGCGGAGAAGGTCAATGAGCTGCCACGGGTGGAGCGAGAGATTTATATCGCAGCCGCCTTGCCCCCCGATTTTGGCGCCCTCAAGCCACTGGCGCCCGATGTTTCGCTGGTTGAGCTCGCCCTTTACATGCAAAGTGTGGTAAAACGCGCGACTCATTTCGAACATCACCAGATCCGCCGCGAACAGATCCCGACCCGGGTGCGCATGGCGGAGATCCTTGCCATGCTCACGCTGGGGCAGACCCTGCGCCTTGAGCAGGTGCTGCGCGCCGAAGAGGGGCGCATGGGGGTACTGGTGACGTTTCTGGCCCTGCTGGAGCTGTGCAAGGAGCAACTGATCTGGATCCTGCAGGCTGAACCACTCGGCCCAATCCATTTTGCATTGGCCGAGCAGAGCGAGGAGGGCAACCGTGGCGCTGCCCACTGAACGACTCAAGACCCTGATCGAAGCTGCGCTGTTTGTGGCCGGTCGTCCGCTCAATGTCAGCGAGCTGAAAAGCAGCGTGCTGGCGGATTATCCGGTGACCAGTCGCTATGTTCAGCTGCTGTTGGCCGAGATCAGGCAAGATTACAGCTCGCGGGGCGTCGAGCTCAAAGAGGTCGCCTCCGGCTGGCGCTTTCAGGCGCGTCAGGAGTATGCCGAAGAGCTCTCGCGGCTCTGGAGCGAGCGGGCGCCTCGCTATTCGCGCGCGGTGATGGAGACGCTGACCCTGATCGCCTATCGCCAACCCATCACCCGGGCCGAGATCGAAGCGATCCGCGGGGTGGCGGTGTCGAGCCAGATAGTGAATACCCTGAAAGAGCGTGGCTGGGTGCGCAGCATTGGCCACAAAGAGGTGGCGGGTCGCCCCGAGCTGCTCGCCACCACCAGAGAGTTTCTGGATTACTTTAATCTGCAGAGTCTGGAGCAGCTCCCTGAGCTGGATCCGGAGCTGCAACCCCTGTTGCCCTCTGCGGTGGATGGGGAGAGCGATGCCCGGTGAATGGCGTCCAAGTGTGCCGATTTCACCGAGATATACATTTTTCAACTGTGGCGAGTGCTCCAACCGGCGTTTGTTACAGTTAACCCCGTTGCCCCTTTCACCAGTGGGCAGCGATCAACAATCAGGTAACCCCGATGAGTGAAAAACTGCAAAAAGTGTTGGCCCGCGCGGGTCACGGCTCCCGTCGTGAGATGGAGGCCCTGATCACCGCAGGTCGGGTCAGTGTGGATGGCAAGGTTGCCACACTGGGGGATCGCGTCGAAGTGAACGCCGTGATCCGGGTGGATGGTCACCAGGTCAAGACCCGTGCCGCAGAGGAAGTGATCTGCCGCGTACTGGCTTACCATAAGCCGGAAGGGGAGATGTGTACCCGTCACGATCCGGAAGGTCGTCCCACCGTGTTTGATCGTCTGCCCAAGATGGAAGGTGCCCGCTGGATCGCGGTCGGCCGCCTCGACGTCAACACCTCCGGTCTGCTGCTATTCACCACCGATGGTGAGCTGGCCAACCGTCTGATGCACCCGAGCCACGAAGTGGAGCGGGAATACGCGGTACGTGTCTTTGGCGAAATCACCGAAGCCATGCTGCAGCGTCTGCGCAAGGGCGTGCAGCTGGAAGATGGCACCGCCAAGTTCAACAAGATCAAACCGGCTGGCGGTGAGGGTCTGAACCAGTGGTTCAACGTCACCCTGACCGAAGGTCGCAACCGTGAAGTGCGCCGCCTGTGGGAATCCCAGGAAGTGCAGGTGAGCCGCCTGATGCGGATCCGCTACGGCGACGTCAAGCTGGACCGCGGCATCCCGCGCGGCGGCTGGCAAGAGCTGAAACTGCCGGAAGTGAACTACCTGCGCGGTCTGGTCAACCTGCCGCCGGAGACCGAATCCAAGGTCGATCTGCAGCAAGATGGCAAAACCAGCCGCCACAAGCAGGCCGCCCAGATCCGTCGCGCCGTACAGCGTCACAAAGAGATGCAGGGCAAAGAGCCCCGCGCTCGCGCCACCACCGCCCGTCGCAAGCCGCAAGCCTCTACTCGCAACTCAGGTACCGGCAGCAAATAAGCGCTGTTTGTCAGTGACGCACACTGATAGATGTGCAAACTTGCTAAAAAGCCCGCACCAACAGGTGCGGGCTTTTTTAGATTTATATCCTGAACAATAAAACTGCCTGACCAAATAAATATTTATTTTGGCTGTTTATCAATAAAGATGATTATTTGTTGACAGCAAAAAAGAAAACGTTTTTCTGGTTTCGTGGTTATTTTTTGTGGCTCAGTTAACAGATAAACGATTCTTTTTCATTCACAACACCGGATAGACTGGTGAATAATAGATCAGGGTTCCAAGCGCAACTTTTCATGCCGGATGCATGAGTTTTTCGTTGAAGAGTTCTACTTGCCAATAGTGATACAGGACTCGCGCCGAAGGGGCGTCCCACTGTTATTGGGCTTACAGCAGTGTCGCCGAGCAATTAAATATGCTCAGGGACTGCGGTAGCTATTTGCTAGAATTAGCTCTGCTTGCGGCGTTGTTGCCCAAATCGATACAGCTTGAATGGAACTAACTGATAACTTGGTGATCTGATCCCGCCATCCTCTTCAAGTCTGCATTCTGGAACGGTTGGGCCTTGATGGTGTTCTCTGGTTGAAACAGGTGGCGCTATTCAGGCGACAAGGGATCAGAGTGGTGGGAGGCAGAGATCAATGCCAGCAGTTTGCCCGCCATTATGGCCAGCGGCGATGCCATCAACCACAGATTTGATTGCTTTGCGTTTACCCTGCTGATAGCTCCGGGTATTGCACATAGTCCAGTAAATGGTTGTGCAGGGGCCGTTGCTTTCTAAACCTGAAAATTTCTCCTGCCAGCTGAGTTTTACATGCATCAGTTCGAATGCATACACCCTTATAATGCCTGCAAGCAGTTCGATAGTGGCTTGCTACAAAAGGTGGGTGTCCTAATCGTTGGTGATGGTAAAAATGCATTAGGTAATAGAGAACTTGGTTTATTCAATAAAGAAATTAAAGAGTTAAAGGGGAGAAAATGATTTTCGGTCAACCTTTTGAATTCGCTGTTTTTTATGAGCTATTGGAGAAAACAGATGATGAATATTGGAAGTTTGGGGTTTTCATGTTTTTTATTGAAGATGAAATATATCCATCCAAAGGTTCTAATTATACACTATCTATGGCTATGGATTATCTGAAAAATATTCACCAAGAGGTAATAGATAGTCAAGATGAAGGGCTGGATATGTCAATGACTGCCTATGCTTTATTAAAGGAATTAGCTCATTCACATGGTATGCTACTTGATTGTGATCCTGATGACATGGAGTTGCCTGATTCAAAAAAAATAGGGGTTTTTTTGAGCCCTCTTGAAATTGCTGATACAGGGTTTTATCTTTTTTATTGTTTAGGTAATAATCAAGTTGAATATTTGATATATAGTCATGATTATGGGAGTACAGCTAAAAAAACAATTTTAAATAAAGGTACTGTTAGTAGTGTATTGGATAAACTTCCATGCAAAGTATCAATATACTAAAGCCAACGGTGACTATTGGGATCATATGCAGGAAATGCAAAATACTCTTAGAGGATTACGAAACCACGCTGATACGTTGAAAAACGTAAATAACCCAGAAGTTAAGGCAGCATATGGTAGAGCAACTGATGCAATCAATAGAATCGAATCAGCTATTAAAGGATATGGGATATGACTACCTTCCGGAAATTAATAGGGAATATAAATGTAACGAAAAATCCTATTCAACAGTCATCGCTAGAGCTATGGTTCGAACGTGTAATTGATATACCATTCGAAGAGTTATCGGTGGAAGATATTTGTCGTGCGATTAGGCAGAAACTCTGTATTGAACAGTTGATACCGAGGGTACTGGAGGTGCTGGCTGATGACCCCCTGGCTGGAGAATATCATGATGGTGAGCTCATATCTGCTTTGTCGACAATAAAAATAGAGGATGTAAAAAACAAATGGATAGTTTTATCAAAATCAAAGAAATAATAAACAAGATAGACGTTTCGGATATTAATGATGACCTGAAAAAGGAGGTATTTATTATCAACAATATAGTCATTTAGAAAAGCATTAGGGTACCGATCTTTTTGTAGATGAGTACGGGAAATCCGGGACACCCACCTTTTTCTATTCGGCCCGACAAACGGGGTCATATTCCCGCTCAACTTAGACCCATTCTGGAACGGTTGGGCCTTGATGGTGTTCTCTGGTTGAAACAGGTGGCGCTATTCAGGCGACAAGGGATCAGAGTGGTGGGAGGCAGAGATCAATGCCAGCAGTTTGCCCGCCATTATGGCCAGCGGCGATACCATCAACCACAGATTTGATTGCTTTGCGTTTACCCTGCTGATAGCTCCGGGTATTGCACATAGTCCAATAAATGGTTGTGCAGGGGCCGTTGCTTTCTAAACCTGAAAATTTCTCCTGCCAGCCGAGTTTTACATGCATCAGTTCGAATGCATACACCCTTATAATGCCTGCAAGCAGTTCGATAGTGGCTTGCTACAAAAGGTGGGTGTCCTAATCGTTTGTTGGGAAATGGGTGGGTAGTGCAACAATAGGAGAGCGGCTTGTTGGGGTTGGAATTAGTGGGGCTGCTAATGCTGGAGCTCAAATATATGACGATGAACCGTTTAGTTGGGTTACCTTTGGTACTTCAATGGTAACCGGTGGTGCTACTGTAAATATGGGGTATTGGGGGGCAGCGACAGTAAATGCTGCAGGAAGTGGTATTACTAGTCTTATTGAGCAAAAAAGTCCATGGAGCCCAATGGCGGCTAGTGTCATGGGCTCTACAGTTGGATATGGAGTTGGTAAAGCGGAGAAGCCCTTGGATAAGTTTTTTAATCCGCCTAAAAATGATATAAAATGGATGCAATCACCCAACACCCCAATATTTTATCCATACCCTAAGAGTAATCTTCCTGCGATTATTGCCGGTTCTGGTAGCGCTGTTTTGTCGGAGGTGGCGACTCATGCAACAGAAGACTCCATGCGCCTATATGAGGTTTTGAAATGAAACTTATGGTGTTTCATATTTTTTATTCTATTCTAGGTTCATTTCTAATGTTTTTAGGGGTGTTGTCCATAAGAATAATGTTTTCATTTATATATGGTTTCATTTACTCTCACGGTAATGTCTCAATGGCATATTCCTCGGTTGAATTTATGTCTGATTTAAAGTTAAGTGTGTTTTGGGGTGTCGGTGTAGGTGTTGTAACATATTTCTATAAACGTTTTGGTCGATATCAGTAAAATATTGGTGCGGCCGGAAATCTGGGACACTCACCTTTTTGACAGAGGCGTAGTGCTGTTGTTGACTTGAGAGGGGCGTTGTTGCCCAAATCAACCATCAACCATCAACCATCAACCATCAACCATCAACCATCAACCATCAACCATCAACCATCAACCATCAACCATCAACCATCAACCATCAACCATCTGCGGAAAATCCGGGACACCCACCTTTTGTTACCCTCCAGCGGGAGCTGAATTGAAGGGTTGGAGACAACAATGACTCTAGGAAACGTAGTAGCCGATAGGCTTGAAAAAGCAGCTGTCGGTGGATTTGATGTTTTTAAAATATCAAAAGAGGCATTTAGTATTTATCAGGATCCAGAGCTCTCCCTCACAGAAAATTTAGATATGGCGTTGTTATCGCTGATAGCGATAGAGGATGGGCCAGAGTTCGAAATGATAGAAAAAGAATTTTGGATCTTACTATCAGAGATTCGACAGATGTAGGGCCGGTTCGGTTAGAGCAGAAAACGAAATCTGGGACACCTACCTTTTTGTTGGGCTATAACCAAACGAATGCTGCAAGTTTAATAGTGAAATTGCAGGAGGGGGCAAAGCTATATCCTGCCAAGTTGGGTGTTTCTGATAAATTTGGTCAGCGTATCACTATAGATATGCCAATAACTGGGCCAAACGGTAATACAGTAACCGTTCGGACAGGCTGGATATATGATCCGGGATCTGACACACCTCGGATGACGACTCTCTATGTCAAGTAAGGAGTACAAGATGGTTTATTCGCTTTTTGATATGGTTGTGTTAGTTGAGGATATGCCGGAGGCAGGGCTGCGAGCAGGAATGAAGGGAGTGATTATTGAGATGTATAGTCAGCCAGTTGAAGGCTATGAAATAGAGTTTTGTGACGTTCAGGGAAGAACAGTTGCGCAGTTAGTATTATCCCCTAATCAATTCCAGCTCGACCAGTAGGAGCAAAAGGGGCTGAACAATCTATTGGGTGCGGCCTGCCTACGAGAAGGCTTATGATTGTGGTGCCCAGCAGCTAAATACCGGGACACCTTCAACCGGGTGATCAGTCATTCGGCGGTGACCGCAGCAGAAAAAATCTGGTACACCCACCTTTTTGACATTCGAATAAAATCCTAAAGGGAGAAAAAATTCCAGGTTTTTTTTGAAACAACAGGCAGTCTTGGTGGTGATTTTTTTACTGGGTACTCTAATAAGTTGCTTTTAGAGAGAGTTGAAAAAAAAGAGGTCATGAAATGAAGTATTATCTTGGGTTATGGCTATATTCATGTTTTTTTTGTGTCCTTTTATGTTTTTTAATCGGAGGGGCAAGCACCATCTTTTTTTATTTTAAAGAAGGCGAGTTTCTTGTTCCTAAAGGAGAGGTTGAACGGGCAGTTATATTTGGCTTTATAGCGGGGGCATCGATATCAATATATGTTTTTGTTGTCTCTCTCTTTAAAAAAAAGTGAAAAAAAAGAGTGAGATAAAGTATAACAGGGAATCTGGGACACCCACCTTTTTGACAATGGCCCTGGAGAACGCCTGAATTTAATCCCCATGAATGCCAATTTGAATAAGGGAGAGTGGAAGAAAATGGAGAATGCTTGGGCATCTGCTCTTAAAGAGGGGAAGTCTGTTAGTGTTAAGATAGAGCCTATCTACACTGGTTCCTCTGTGCGACCAGATAGATTTATTGTAAGATATTCTATTGGTGGTGCTCGTCCAGCGATTATGGATTTTAAAAACTCTCCAGGTGGTATCTAATGACAGATCAAGAAATATATCAAAAAAATCGGACAACTCTTAGTCGAGGCTGGGCCGTTAGGTGCAAAAAAACTAGTGGTGAGAGCAACGATCTTTCCTGATGGTGATGGGGGAAAGTACGAATTTGATTATGTTGATGAGACTGGCGAGCTAAACTGGTTTGATCCTGATGGTCGAGCTGTGGGAGATTTAACTGAATTGTTGGTTCAGCTGCAAAAATACTTTGCCACCAATAAACTAACAAATGATATGGGCATTTGGTCAGGTTGTGAAATCATCTTGATTGTAGAGAAAATGCAATTGGGTATTGAATTTATCTATGATGTATAGGGCCGTAGGCTTGATTAGCGGAGCGTAATCGGGAATTTTCGATGATGGGGTTGTTATTATCAGGAGCCTGTAAATCCAATTGTGTAACCGCCCACGAATAAGTAACTTTTTCAAAAGGATACCTTCGTGGGTAAGCAAATGGACCAAGACAAACTCAAAACACTCGCCGCTGAGCTGGCCAAAGACATCAAGTCTGAAAAAGATCTCGGCACCCTCACCCAACAGCTGATCAAGACTCGGGTCGCTATACCGAGAGGGATAATCTGGGACACCCACCTTTTTGACAGAGGCGTAGTGCTGTTGTTGACTTGATAGGTCACCGTTGAGGGATGTGCCATGACCATTGCCCGTTCACGTCAAATCAGCTTGCAGGATACGCCTTACTACCACGTGGTCAGTCGCTGTGTGCGGCGAGCTTTTCTGTGCGGAGAGGATTCCCACTCCGGCCAGAGTTATGAGCATCGACGCCAATGGGTGGTCGACAAGTTGGGGCAACTGTCGCGGCTGTTTGCTATCGGCATTTGTGCTTACGCGGTGATGAGCAATCACTATCATCTGGTGCTCAAGGTGGAGCCAGATACTGCGGCCAACTGGAGTGAGCGGGAGGTGGCTGAGCGCTGGTCGGCGCTTTTCCAGTGGCCGAATTTGGTCAGGCGTTGGTATCAGGGGGAGATGTTGATCGAGCCTGAACTGGCTGTTGTGCAGCAATTGTTGGCCCAATGGCGAGAACGGCTTCACTCCATCAGCTGGTTTATTCGGCTACTCAATGAAAATCTGGCCCGTCAGGCCAATCAGGAAGATGGTTGCAAGGGCCATTTCTGGGAGGGCCGCTTCAAGAGCCAAGCTTTGCTCACCGAATCCGCCTTGCTGGCCTGTATGGCGTATGTTGACCTCAATCCGATACGAGCCGCGCTGGCCGACCGGCCCGAGCAGAGCGACTATACCAGTATCAAGCAGCGCCTTGACGAGCCTGTACTTGCTGAGGTTTTGCCACCACTGTTGCTGCCATTTGCCAGTCAGGGGAGGCCTGAAGGGTTGCCCTATGCCTTCACCGACTACCTGATGCTGGTTGATTGGACAGGCCGTGCTATTCGGCCCGACAAACGGGGTCATATTCCGGCTCAACTTGGACCCATTCTGGAACGGTTGGGCCTTGATGGTGCTCTCTGGTTGAAACAGGTGGCGCTATTCAGGCGACAAGGGATAAGAGTGATGGGAGGCAGAGATCAATGCCAGCAGTTTGCCCGCCACTGTGGCCAGCGGCGATGCCATCAACCACAGATTTGATTGCGTCGCGTCCACCCTCTCGATAGCTCCGTGTATTGCACATAGTCCAGTAAATGGTTGTGCAGGGGCCGTTGCTTTCTAAACCTGAAAATTTCTCCTGTCAGCCGAGTTTTACATGCATCAGTTCGAATGCATACACCCTTATAATGCCTGCAAGCAGTTCGATAGTGGCTTGCTACAAAAGGTGGGTGTCCTAATCGTTTGTTGGGACCAATGGTTCCGCCAATGTTTATCGCATCACACATAACGGTGTTGAACAAAACATCGCAATAGGGGTGGGTTCAAACGGTTTCGTGGTTAGAGCAAACCCTGTCAGCACTTGGAAGCAATTACCATGATCAGATTGAGGCTAATGAATGAATATTTGGCTGGACCGATATTCTGTCCAGATGCAGATATTATGGGGCATATTGATGTTAATGAGCTGCCCCTTTCTAAAGATCTTAAGGACAAGATTACTGCATGGGACAGTGAATATCAGGCGACGTTCAACAACGACTATCCGCCTGACTCTGGATTTAGCTCACCTGAGATGGAACGTTGGCACATTGCAGAGGGGCAGCAATTGGCCAAAAGGTTACAACTAGAATTAGGGCGTGGTTATAAGGTGGATTACTGTCCATAAGCGATATTTGTGATAAATGCCCTCAACAAGGTACTGGGTGGCCTTGCTGCCGCAGCGGTTACAGGAGATGCAGCTGACTTCGATACCGGCGCAGACGGGGCGGAGACAGTGCATCGGTATAACATCTTGGAAGGAACAGGGAATCTGGGACACCCACCTTTTTGACAGAAGCGTAGAGAGCAGACCGGGCTCTTTGCCGGTAAACAGGGCTTCGATGAGATGCAGGGCAAAGAGCCGCGCGCTCGCGCCACTACCGCCCGTCGCAAGCCACAAGCTTCTACCCGCAACTCCGGTACCGGCAGCAAGTAAGCCGATAACCCGTTGCGTACTGCACGCTGTTCAAGTGCGCAGTCGGCCAAGCAAAGGCCCGCACCAACTGGTGCGGGCCTTTTTGTATCAACTCCCCTGGCTGGCAAAAGGGTGGCGGGTGAGAAATTGAGGGGCATTTCTGTCGTCTGTTTGCCCGCAGACTCGCCGCTGCGGTTGCTCTGCTCCGGTGAGCTTGTTAGCCTGTGCGGCTCTGATAGAGGAGTGAACGATGAGCAAGGTACTTGATGAGCTGCTGGCGTTGCTGGCGCTGGAAAAAATCGAGGAGGGCCTGTATCGGGGCCAGAGCCAGGATCTCGGTCTGCGGGCCGTGTTTGGCGGACAGGTAATGGGGCAGGCCTTGTCAGCCGCCAAGCAGACGGTCGAGACCGGCCGTCAGGTTCACAGTTTTCACTCCTACTTCCTGCGTCCGGGGGATGTGACCCGTCCCATCGTCTATGACGTGGAGAATATCCGTGACGGCCAGACCGTCTCCACCCGCCGGGTCAAGGCGATTCAGGGCGGCAAGCCCATCTTCTATCTCAACGCCTCGTTTCAGGTGCCGGCCGATGGTTTCGAGCATCAGGTACAGATGCCGACCGGCATCACCCCGCCGGAAGAGCTCAAGAGCGAGCTGGAGCTGGTGCGCCCCTACGAGAACCTGATCCCGGCCTCCCTGCGGGACAAGATCCTCTGCGAGCAGCCCATCGAGATGCGCCCGGTGACCCTGGTCGACCCTATTCGGCCGACGGTGCAGGATCCGGTGCGCCACGTCTGGTTCAAGGCCAACGGCCAGATGCCGGACGATCTGCGGGTGCACAAATACCTGCTGGCCTATGCCTCCGACTTCAACTTCCTGCTCACCTCGCTGCAGCCCCACGGGGTGTCGTACTGGGAGCCGGATATGCAGGTGGCCACCATCGATCACTCCATGTGGTTCCACCGGGATTTCCGCTTCGACGACTGGCTGCTCTATGTGGTAGACAGCCCGAGCGCCAGCGGTGGTCGCGGTCTGGTGCGCGGTCAGTTCTTCACCCGTGACGGGGTGCTGGTGGCGAGCACCATGCAGGAGGGGGTGATCCGCCGTCGCGGCAGTTAAGGCGCCAAGCGGAGTGCAAAACGGGGTGGCACTGGCCACCCCGTTTTCGTTGCTGTGATGTGCGCGGACTCTTTGTGCGGGCTCTGCGGGATCAGCCGCCGCGTTGGTACTTGAAGCGCTTTTTGCGCCGGTAGGGGTAGACATCGTCGAACAGCCCCTCCTTGATGTTGCTCTGCAGCATCTTCCAGTAGTTGGCGTCGAACATCTCCTTGTGCAACTGCAGCATGATCTCGCGCACCTGCGGCTTTTGCAGCAGGAAGGTGGCGAACTCCTCGGGGAAGATGTCGTTGGGTGCCACCGAGTACCAGGGCTCGGCGCTCCATTCATCCTCGGGGTAGCGGGGCGGCGGGATCTGGCGGAAGTTGCACTCCGTCATGTAGCAGATCTCGTCGTAGTCGTAGAACACCACCCGGCCGTGACGGGTGACGCCGAAGTTCTTGAACAGCATGTCCCCCGGGAAGATGTTGGCCGCCGCCAGCTGCTTGATGGCGTTGCCGTACTCCTCCAGCGCGAGGCGGGTCTGCTGCTCGTCTGCCTTGTCCAGATAGAGGTTGAGCGGGATCATCTTGCGTTCGGTATAGAGGTGCTTGATCACCAGCTTGTCGTCGCTGATGGTGAGTGCCGACGGCGCCACCGTCTTGAGCTCGGCAAGGAGCTCCGGCGAGATGCGATCCAGCGGAAACTCGAAGTTGGTGAACTCCTGGGTATCGGCCATCCGGCCAACCCGATCGTGCTGTTTTACCAGCCGGTATTTCGCCTTCACCTGCTCGTGGCTCACATCCTTCGGGGGAGTGAACTCGTCTTTTATCACCTTGAACACCACATCGTAGGAGGGGAGGGTAAACACGCTCATCACCATCCCCTTGATGCCCGGCGCGATGATGAACTGATCCCGGCTCTGGGCCAGATGGTGGCGGTAGTGGCGATAGAGCTCGGTCTTGCCATGCTTCTGGCAACCGATGGCGTTGTAGATCTCGTAATCGGGCTTGTGGGGCATGATTTGGCGCAGGAAGGCGACAAACAGCGCCGGTTCGCGGGCATAGACCATAAAGTAGGCGCGGGCGAAGCCAAACACGATGGAGGCGAGATCCGGCTCGAAGATGACGGTGTCCACATAGATGCTGTGGCCGGTGCTGAGCAGGGGCAGGATAAAGGGGAAGACCTGATCCCGGGCCCGGATCAGTCCCACCAGATAGGCCCCCTTGTTGCGGTAGAACACCTCTTTGAGCAGCTCGATGGCAAACGGCTCGTCATGGATGATTTGTGGGCCGTTCTCCGCAAGATGGCGGTGGATGTCGACAATATCCCGCTGCTTGTCCTCGTAGAGGAGGGTGAAGCTGTAATCCCCCAAAAGCTGGCTCAAGGTCTGCGGCAAGTGAGCCAGATCGGTGCGATAGATCCGCAGCAGGGCGCTCAGGTCCGGTTTTTCGCCACGGCTGACAAAGGGGTGGATATAGAGGTTTTCGTCGCGGATATTGCGATGGCGAAAAATCCGGCGATAGACGGAGTTAAAGAAGGACTCCGCCACCTCGAAGTTGTCACAACGGGGCAGCAAGTCGCTGAAGGCGCTTTTGACCCGCTTGAGCAGCTCCTGGGTGGCGTGGTGCTCCCCCATCATCTGGCGGATGGAGCTGGCGGTGGCCCCCACGTGGTGGTCATAGAGGCGAATACGCTCGCGCCCGGCGAGCTGTACCCCCAGCCAGTCACTGTTCTCGAAGCGGCTCTTGCTGCCCTGGGTTATCTCGAGAAACCGGCTGTAAAACGACTCGAAGCGTTGCAAGATAGTCTCGGCGACGGCCTGTTCCAATGGCTGCTGCATCTCTCTCTTCCTTGTGATCTGTCGGGCCGATAGCGCGAAGGATTGGGTGTAATTTGTTCACACGTCAGGCCACTATCGCAACATTCAAACGTCTGTTCAAGTGGCAATTTTCGGGGATAAACGGTAGATTGCGCCCCTGTTTTGGTGATGGTTTAGCGACTGTTTGCTGTCTGTTTGAGAGGCCGTCCGGCCTGTGAGGAAACCCGATGAAGCTCTATTTTGTCCTGGTGGCACCTGCCCGACCTGCAAATGTGGGGGCGGCTGCCCGCGCCATGAAAACCATGGGATTCGATGCCATGCGACTGGTGGCGAGCCGGGTACACGAAGAGGAGGAGGCGAGCTGGGTGGCTCACGGTGCCCAGGAGATCCTGACTCAGGCCGAAGCGTTCGAGACTTTGCCCGAGGCGCTGGCGGACATGGATCTGGTGATCGCCACCACCGCCCGTGAGCGCGGTCGTTACCAGCACTACCTCACGCCGGGGGAGATCCGCGAGCAGATCCGCAGCAAGCCTTCACTCAACAAGGTCGCCATCGTTTTTGGCTGTGAGGAGTCGGGGCTCTCCAACGAGCAGCTGGCCGAGGTCGATCTCATCAGCTATCTGCCCCTCAAGGTGAGCTACCCGTCTCTCAATCTGGGGCAGGCGATCATGCTCTACGCCTACGAGATGAGTCAGCTGATGGATGAGCTGAACGCCGACGGCGCCACTGCGGTAGCAGAAAATTTTGATAACGCCGGGCAGGTTCGGGTGCTAAAAAGCAAAACAGCAGAATTACTTGGTGAACTCGGAGTTTCGCAGGATGAAAAACTGCATCAGTGGGTGGTGGACCGGGTGCCCATGCTGCCGCAGCGGGATTTGAACATGCTCCACCTGCTCTGCAAAGACCTTGCGCGCAAACTTGGCAAAGAGGTTTAAGTTGACAGCCCAGCGCTCGCCGCGGTATTGCTAAAAGCCAGCTTCGTCAACGAGTGTTCGTCATGCAGTTATTCACCAACGTCATCACCACCACCATTATTACCGGTACCACCACAGGTGGCACTGGGGCCGGTTGATGCGCTGACGAACAAGCACAGAAATCAAAAAAGGCCCGTACCCACCCAGTACGGGCCTTTTTGTTGGATTGGTTTTTAGATTGAATTTCATAGATTTACAGGGAGAGAAAGCGATGAGAGTGTTGAAATTTGGCGGGTCTTCACTGGCCGATGCAGAACGTTTTTTACGGGTGGCCGATATCGCGGTCAACACCCACGGCCAATCTCAGGTAGCCCTGGTGCTCTCTGCTCCTGCCAAGGTGACCAATCATCTGGTGGCGCTGGTGGAACAGACCAGCCGCGGCATGGATGCCAGTTCCACCCTGTTTGAAGTGAACGGCATCTTCTCCCGCCTGCTGGCCGGGTTGAAGGCGGCCTATCCGGCGCTCGATGACAAGGCGCTGCTGGCGCGCCTCACCAGCGAACTGGATCAGGTGGAGCGGCTGATGCAGGGCATCCGTCTGCTGGGCCTCTGCCCGGACAACGTGCAGGCGCGCATTCTGAGCCGTGGCGAGAACCTCTCCATCGCCTTTATGCACGAACTGCTGCGGGTGCGCGGTCTGGAGCTGGAGCTGATCGTGCCGGAAGAGCTGCTGGTGACCGACGGCGGTTATCTGGAAGCTCACGTCGATATCGAGGCCTCCCGGGTGCGCTTTGCCGCCAAGGGCTTACGTCCTGTTGTGGCAGAAAAGCAGCGATGCCTCTACCTGATGCCGGGCTTTACCGGCGGCAGCGACAAGGGCGAGACCGTGCTGCTGGGTCGTAACGGCTCCGACTACTCCGCAGCCGTATTGGCCGCCTGTGTCGATGCCGAGTGCTGCGAGATCTGGACTGACGTAGAAGGTTGCTACAGCTGCGACCCCCGTCTGGTGCCGGATGCCTACCTGCTGAAAACCCTCTCCTACAAGGAGGCGATGGAGCTCTCCTACTTCGGCGCCAAGGTGCTGCACCCGAAAACCATCGCGCCGGTGGCCCAGTTCCATATTCCCTGCCTCATCAAGAACAGCTTCAACCCGCAAGGGCCGGGCACCCTGATTGGCCCCGAGAGCGGCGATGATGACCTGAAAGTGAAGGCCATCTCCGACTTGTCCGGCATGTGCATGTTCAACGTCTCCGGCCCCGGCATGAAGGGGATGGTCGGCATGGCCGGTCGCATCTTCTCCGCCGTCTCCCGCGCCGGGGTCAGTATCGTGCTGATCACCCAGTCATCTTCCGAGTACAGCGTCAGCTTCTGTATCCACAGCTACGACAGCGACAAGACTCGCAAGGTGCTGGAGCGCGAGTTCGAGCTCGAATTCAAAAACCAGCTGCTGGAGCCGCTGGATATCATCAGCGATCTGGCGATCATCTCCCTCATCGGTGACGGCATGCGCACCAGCAAGGGAATGGCGGCCCGCTTCTTCACCTCGCTGGCGCAAGCCTCCATCAATATCGTCGCTATCGCGCAGGGCTCCAGCGAGCGTTCCATCTCGGCG
Source organism: Aeromonas aquatilis (assembly GCF_054052405.1). Taxonomy (NCBI): domain Bacteria; kingdom Pseudomonadati; phylum Pseudomonadota; class Gammaproteobacteria; order Aeromonadales; family Aeromonadaceae; genus Aeromonas; species Aeromonas aquatilis. The sequence continues at coordinate 24,872 of NZ_JBSTYP010000050.1, forward strand.
GTGGTGCGGGATCGCAAGGTGGCGGAAGCGATCAAGGCGTGCCACCAGAACTTCTTTGGCAGCCAGCAGTTTATCGATCTGTTTGTGGTTGGGGTCGGTGGCGTCGGCGCCGCGCTGGTGGATCAGATTGCCCGCCAGCAGCCGGTTCTGGCCGAGCAGGGCACTGGCCTTCGCGTGGTCGGCATCGCCAACAGCCGCCAGATGGCGGTCAACAAGGATGGCCTGAACCTCACCAACTGGCGTGAACAGCTGGTGGAAGCCCGCGACAGCTTCTCGCTGGAAGGGGTGAAAAAGCTGGTGGAAGATAGCCATATCATCAACCCGGTGATCGTTGACTGCACCTCCTCCGAGGCGGTGGCCGTCCAGTATGCCGACTTCCTCGCCGCTGGCTTCCATGTGGTCACTCCGAACAAGAAGGCCAACACCGGCTCGCTCGATTACTACAAGGCGCTGCGCCGCACCGCCCGCCAGACTCGTCGCAAGTTCCTGTACGAGACCAACGTCGGCGCTGGTCTGCCGGTTATCGAGAACCTGCAGAACCTCATCAAGGCCGGTGACAAGCTGCGTGCCTTCGACGGGATTCTGTCCGGTTCGCTCTCCTTTATCTTCGGCAAGCTGGATGAGGGGATGGCCTTCTCTGAAGCCACCAAGATTGCCCGCAGTAACGGCTTTACCGAGCCGGATCCCCGCGACGATCTCAACGGCATGGATGTGGCGCGCAAGCTGCTCATTCTGGCTCGTGAAGCCGGCATGGCGCTGGAGCTCTCCGATGTGGAAGTCGAGCAGGCACTGCCACCTGGCTTTGATGTGAGCGGCGATGTAGAAGCCTTTATGGCTCGCCTGCCGGAGGCTGACGGCTGGTTCCGCGACCAGTTCGCCGCGGCGCAAGCTCAGGGCAAGGTGCTGCGCTATGTGGGTTCCATCGAGGGTGGCAAGTGCAAGGTCGCCATCAAGGCGGTCGGTGGCGATGAGCCGCTGTTCAAGGTCAAAGACGGGGAAAACGCGCTCGCCTTCTTCTCTACCTACTACCAGCCGATCCCGCTGGTGCTGCGTGGCTATGGCGCCGGTACCGAAGTGACTGCGGCGGGCGTCTTTGCCGACGTGCTGCGCACCCAGAACTGGAAGCAGGAGCTATAAGCATGAGTTCAGACATGTACCAGAGCAGTAGCGTGGTCGCCTATGCCCCCGCCTCCAGCGCCAACCTGAGCGTGGGATTCGATGTACTGGGGGCGGCGCTCGCCCCCGTAGATGGCTCCCTCTTGGGCGATCGGGTGCAGGTAAAAGCCGCTGATGTGCCGTTTGCGCTGTCCTCTGTGGGCCGCTACGCCCACAAGCTGCCGGACGATCCGAAAAAGAATATCCTCCATGACTGCTGGGTCGCCTATGGCGAGGCGCTGGAGAAGCGCGGCCTTAAACTTAAGCCGCTTGAAATGGTGCTGGAGAAGAACCTGCCGGTGGGCTCGGGGCTGGGTTCCAGCGCCTGTAGCGTGGTGGCGGCGCTGGAGGGACTCAACGCCTTTCACGGCGCCCCCCTCAATGAGCACGACATGCTGCTGCTGATGGGGGAGATGGAAGGCAAGATCTCCGGCTCCGTTCACTACGACAACGTCGCCCCCTGTTATCTCGGCGGCATGCAGCTGGTGCTGGAAGAGCACGGCGCCATCAGCCAGGGTATTCCGGTGTTCGATCAGTGGTACTGGGTGGTCTGCTACCCGGGCACAGTGGTTTCGACCGCCGCGGCCCGCGCCATTCTGCCGGCCCAATATCGCCGTCAGGATTGCCTCACCTATGGCCGCCGCCTGGCTGCCTTTGTCCACGCCAGCTACACCGGGCAGGAGGGATTGGCCGCGAGCGTATTGAAAGACGTGATTGCCGAACCCTACCGCGCGGCGCTGATCGAAGGCTTCGCCGAGGTGCGGGCGCAGGCGGCCCAGAACGGGGCGCTCGCCACCGGCATCTCCGGCTCCGGCCCCACCGTGTTTGTGGTGATGAAGGAGCTGGCGCAGGCCGAGCGGATGAAGGATTGGATGGAAGCACATTTCGTGCAGAACGAAGATGGATTTGCCCGGGTCTGCAAACTGGACATGGCCGGGGCACGGGTAACAGGAAGCGAGCTATGAATCTCTACAACATCAAGGACAACAGCGAACAGGTGAGCTTCGCGCAGGCGGTGCGTCAGGGCTTGGGTCGCGAACAGGGGCTCTTCTTCCCCGAACAACTCGAACCGCTCGCCGATGTGGATGCCCTGCTGGATCTGCCGCTGGCCGAACGCTCTGCCCGCATCCTCAGCCACCTGCTGGGTGACGAAGTGCCCGCGGCCAAGGCCAGCGAGCTGATTAATGCCGCCTTCACCTTCCCGGCGCCGCTGGTGAAGCTCAAGGATGGCACCGATCGCAAAATATATGCCCTCGAGCTGTTCCACGGCCCGACCCTGGCGTTCAAGGATTTCGGCGGCCGCTTTATGGCCCAGTGCCTCGCGGCCTTTAGAACGAACGACAAGATCACCATCCTCACCGCCACCTCCGGCGACACCGGTGCCGCCGTGGCCCACGCCTTCTACGGGCTGGAGGGGATCGAGGTGGTGATCCTCTATCCCAAAGGCAAGATCAGCCCCTTGCAGGAGAAGCTCTTCTGCACCCTCGGCGGCAATATCCGCACCATCGCCATCGATGGCGACTTCGATGCCTGTCAGGCGCTGGTAAAACAGGCCTTTGACGACGAGGCGCTGAAAAAGGCCATTGGCCTCAACTCCGCCAACTCCATCAATATCAGCCGTCTGCTGGCGCAGGTTTGCTACTACTTCGAAGCTGTGGCCCAGTTGCCGAAAGCCGATCGCGCCAAGGCGGTGATCAGCGTGCCGTCCGGCAACTTTGGCAACCTCACCGCGGGCCTGATCGCCAAGGCGCTGGGGCTGCCGGTGAAGCGCTTTATCGCCGCCACCAACGCCAACGATACCGTGCCGCGCTACCTGAAAACCGGTCAGTGGGAGCCGCACCAGACAGTGGCCACCCTGTCGAACGCCATGGATGTCAGCCGCCCCAACAACTGGCCGCGGGTAGAAGAGCTCTGCCGTCGCAAGGGCTGGGCGCTGGAAACTCTGGGTTCCGGCATGCGTAACGACGCCCAGACCCGTGATGCCCTGAAACGCCTGCACCAGCTGGATTACCTGTGCGAGCCCCACGGCGCTATTGCCTGGGATCTGCTGGGGGAACAGCTGGCCGAGGATGAAGTGGGGGTGTTCCTCTGCACCGCCCATCCCGCCAAGTTCAAGGAGTCGGTGGATGAGATCTTGCATCTCGATGTGCCGCTACCCGGCCCGCTCGCCAAGCATGCCGAACTGCCGCTGCTCTCCGTTAATTTGCCAGCCGAGTTTGCCCGGTTAAGAGCATTTTTGGTGGGCTAAGCCGCCGAGCTGAGATAACCGATAGAAATAAAAATCCCCCGGTAACGGGGGTTTTTTATTATTGCATTGTGAAAGGTGACTCAAGTTTGATTCGCTGAACGATACACCGGATCGTCCTCTGTCTCCCTTCTCGCATCAGTAGCTTCCCAGATGCAGCCCGATTATCTGGGTTCCTTGCTGCCGCTTTCTCACGCTCTCGAGTGGGGATTGAGAGTAGTGGTTGGTGGGATTTGGGCCATTGTGAGCTAGTCGAGGAATGGTTGGCTTAGGAATGTAGGACCCTATATTTCCCCGATGAAAAATGTCATGTATATCATGCCTTATTTTCAAAAAAGACAGTTAAAACTGTGAAGGTTAACATTGTGTGGCTGGCCTCTATAGTTTACTGGAATAAACGCCCACTCGAGATAGAAGGGGGGCATTTAACGCCCAGTTTGGTATCATTAGATATGGATGTTCTCGGTTTATGACTGTGAATATATAGCACGGACTATAGTTTTGGCTCTATTAGTGGCACACAGTCGTTGTATTATATTGCGCAATGTTGCTTCATCTGCTGCAATAGTTGCAAATACATTCATGCCATTGACTATATGATATTGAGGGGCAAGCTCTACAGGTAGTTGCTCTGATATCATCTGCTCCGTATTCAGAAAACATGGATACAACATTAAATCATGTGTGATGAAAAATAAATTATATGAATATCCTGTTGATAGCGACTTTATAGAAAAAGCATAGGTCAGCATACCAGCGGCCCCTAAGGATGACTGCTGTTGAGTTATATCAGCGCTTAAGAGTCCACCACTTTCTTGTTCCACTTGAAATTTTATTTCATCAAGAATATTTCGTGGGTTTTGTATTTTGGGCTGTAAAAACAAATCGCCAAATAATGAGTTTATGTTTTCCATATTGCACCTTATATATTTGAATTCATAACTATTGGTAGGTGATCCGAAAAAGTTCTCTTATTTATCACACCATCTTTTTTTATAAATGAATCATGTTTACTTTTGGTTACTATCTTGACGTCATTATCTGAGATTAAGTCTAGCAAGGAAGATGAAAAAATAAACTGATCAAGAATGTTCCAGTGTATCGTCTCATGTGTGCTACTATGGTGGAAATATGTTCCATACGGTCTTGAAGTTGTAGCGTAGAATTTCCACATAGGATTATAATAGTAATCATAGTTATTACCCAAAATTTTTCGGGTTCCTTTTTTTGCGATCTCTCTATCACATGTTGCGTTGAAACAAGCAGCACTAACCATAGCCGGTTCATAGGGGTTTTGGTTGAAATCTCCGCATATGATAACATGAGATGTATCATATTCATCTTTCCTTTTATCTATTTCCTTCATTAACATTTGAACTTCTAATACTATTGATATCTCAGAGTAAGAGATTTTTGATATAAGATGAAGACAACAAATTAGCACATCACCAGAAATTGGGGAGTTTAATAATAATAAGCTATATCTCATCGATTCATGCACTATTTTTATGATGGATGAGGAATACTTGGTGAATATGGATAAGTTGTTGAGGGTGACTATTTTATTGAATGAGTTATTGGCTATGACACTTTCATTTAAATTATTGGCTTCTGCAAATATACACAGATCGATCTTTTCATCTACGCATATTTGATTTGCGGCTAAGGATAAGTCTTTTTTCTGAACATTCCAAAATAATATATTCATTTAGTTTTTTGTTCTTTAATGATATTAGTTGTCGGTAGATGTCCACTTTATTTTTATGATATTGGCTGTTTTCTGTGTCGGGTAAATCTAGCGGTTTATTCCTTTTGGAGATTCATTTAAGACGAAGAATATACTAAAGATATCACCGATGATGTCACTCCTGAGCATTCTGATATAACAGGTGATAAAAATGCTTGAAACAAAAATTTGTGCTAACACACATTCATGATTGTGTTCCAGGAACAAACCTACGAAAACTTACGCTACCGCCCGTGGATTACAGCTTCCAATATGCTCCAATTAGCCAGCGAAGGTGTGACCCATCACAACATTAGGTACCGGATGGCTATGTTAAGCCAATCTAATCTGGTAGTGCCAGTCAAAAAGTGACGTAACTATCAGAAAAATTGCCTTTTTTGAGTCTGGTCAACAAATCGCCCTGACCGGGCACTGGATTCCCATGGCCCTTGATTTTATTGGGGTTGGCGGGTGGGACGGGGAAGAGGGGGGGGTTACCGTTAGGGAAGGGTTGGTCGGGGGCAATCCCGCTTTGCCAATCGGCGCTATAGTGCGGGCGATGGTTGCCCTGTGCTCTGCTCCCAAGCTGGCGAGGCGGGGGATCTGCGGCAACAATCAGCTGTTGCAATCACAGCCATTTGCAACACATCGTCATGCAAATATGACCATGCAAACACATCACCAGATAGAGAGAAGATCTCCCATGAAGCGTACCATCCTGTTCGGCCTGCTCTGCGGCAGCGTGCTGCTGGCCAATCCGGTCTTTGCCAACGATGCGGCCCAGTTGCAGTGCGAGGCGCAGGCCGCGGCCAAAAAGCTTAACGGCGCCGCCAAGACCAGCTTTGTCGGCAAGTGCGTGAAAGATGCCGCTGGCGCCGCAACCGGCGAGTGCGAGAAGGCGGCCGCCGACAAGAAGCTGGCCGGTGCGGCCAAAAACAGCTTTATCCAGAAGTGCGTGAAGACGGGCGCGGCGGTGGATCCGGCGGCCAAGTGCGAGAAGGCGGCGGCTGACAAGAAGCTGGCTGGCGCGGCCAAGAACAGCTTTGTCCAGAAGTGTGTGAAGGATAGCGCCGCCAAGTAAGGCATTTTCTCATCCGGTGTGTTTGCGGGGGGCCATCAGGCCCCCCCGCGCTTTTTGGGGTGCACTGATGGCGCAACGCACAAACCTTGTATCGGGGCGGTAATGGCGACACTATTGACTCCTTTTATGGGTTCCGCAGAGGCGCAGCCATGACCTGTCGTGACCGGACGAGGCGTTGGCGAGCCCCATTTTTGCGGGATTACGCGCGATAAGGGAGCAAAGCAGGATGATGGAAGAGATGGAATGGTGCTGGCTCAATGAACCGGCCGAGTGGCACCAGACAGACGACGGTTTGCAGGTGGTCACGGACCAGCAGACTGATTTTTGGCGCAGCACCTGGTATGGCTTCGAGCGCCACAGCGGTCATGTCTATGGCTGCGAGGTGGCGGGGGAGTTTACCTTTCAGGTCTGTGTCGAGGGGGAGTTCACCACCCTCTACGATCAGGCGGGGCTGATGCTGCTGCAAGACGAGGCGCACTGGCTGAAAGCGGGGATCGAGTACAACGATGCTCAGCCGATGATCGGCAGCGTGCTGACCAATCCGCGCTCTGACTGGGCCACCGGTATTTTTACCGGCAATCCGCGCCGCTTCTGGCTGCGACTGACCCGGCTGGCGGATTGCCTGCGTTTGCAATACTCCACCGATGGCAAGGTGTGGCCGCTGCTGCGCCTCGCCCCGTTTCCACCAAGCGAGCGCTGCTTTATCGGGGTGATGTGCTGCACGCCGGAGCGGCAGGGGTTGGCGGTGCGCTTCTCTGACTTGCGCCTCACGCCGCCTCTTGGCAAGGCGCTGCACGACCTGAGCTAGCTATCTGCCTATTGTTGGTGCCGTGAAGGCGTTAATCGGCAAAACCAATAATGTCATCGGCCCGTTGCGCCAGTGGCAGGGTATATCGAGCGGGAGGGCAGTCGCCCTCCCGCTTTTTTATGCCGCTTTACCGGCGCGTCAGGAATGGTGGGTGACTGTGATGGGCGAGTCGTAGCAAGCAACGTTGAAAAGCATGCGGTACGCAATGCAGCGGACAACAAGTTACCGGAACTGGGATCTCGATCGAGGCAACAGGACTTTTGTCCTGCAGGGGGAGAGGGGGCGGGGGCTAGGATGCCCTCATCCACACGAGTCAAACTGGAGCACAACAACAATGACCGCTCATATCAATGCCAACCCGGGCGATTTCGCCGAGACCGTCATCATGCCGGGGGATCCGCTGCGGGCCCGCTATATCGCCGAGACCTTTTTGACCGATGCGCGTGAGGTGACCAATGTGCGCAATATGCTGGGCTACACCGGCTACTACAACGGCCAGCGTATCTCGGTGATGGGCCATGGCATGGGGATCCCCTCCATGGTGCTCTACGCCCACGAGCTGGTGAACGATTTCGGGGTCAAGCGGATCATCCGTATCGGCAGCCTGGGAGCGACCCAGCGCCACGTGCAGATGCGTGACGTCATTCTGGCGCAGGCGGCGGGCACCGACTCCCCGACCAATGCCAAGCGCAGCGCCGGCTACCAGATGGCCACCTCGGCCGACTTCGCCCTGCTGCACAAGGCGTTTACCAAGGCGCAGGAGAAGGCGATTCCGGTCAAGGTGGGCAATATCTTCACCGGCGATCTCTATTACGATCCGGACGACAACCTCATTCCGGCGCTGGAGAAGTTCGGCGTGCTCGGCATCGACATGGAGGTGGCCGGTCTCTACGGGCTGGCCCATCAGCAGGGGAGCGAGGCGCTCGCCATCCTGACGGTTTCCGACCACTGCCTGACCGGTGAAGAGACCACTGCCGAAGAGCGGCAACTCTCCTTCAACCAGATGATAGAGCTGGCGCTGCACACCGCGCTGTAAGCGCAGCAGCCCTGTTGACCCCAAGAGAGACCCGATATGAACAATAAGCTCTCCCTCACTGCCATCAGCTTCCTGGCCAACTTCGTGATGGCCGGTTTTGCGACCCAGTTCGGCATGCTGATCGACCCCATCGCCGCCAAGTTCGGCACCGACGTCAATCAGGTGGCCTCCATCTTCTCCCTGCTCAACGGCGGGGCGCTGGCGGGCACCATTGCCGCCTTCTTCCTCATCGAGAAGGTGGGCCTCAAGCGGATGACGCTGCTCTGCTACGGCCTGATCGCGCTGGCGGCGGCCTCGCTCCATCTGACCGGTTCGCTCTATGTGGTGATGGCGGCCATGACGGTGATCGGCCTGTGCGGCGGGGTGGGGCTCTGCATTGCGGGGACCCTGGTGGTCAGTGTCTGGAAGGCGCGGATGCAGAGCACCATGCTGGTGGTGCAGGATGCCACCTTCAACGTGGCCGGGGTGGTTTTCCCGCTTATCACTACCTACACCCTGACCCACGCCATGGCGTGGAGCTGGAGCTATCTGGCGGTGGGCGTGGTGGCGCTGGCGACCATGCTGGTGGCGGTGCTGACCAACTTTCGCAGCTGCGAGGCGGGCGGCGAGAGCGCCGGCAACGAGCACTCGGAGTGGAACCTCGGCATCATCAGCGGCGGCCAGGGGCTCTTTTTCGGCATGCTGGCGCTCTACACCTTCCTCACCTGGGCGCCCATGTTCGTGAAGAACAAGTTCGGCATCCCCTTCGAGGAGGCGGGCAACATCATCACCCAGTACTGGACGGCGGCCCTGCTTGGCGCGCTGGTCTCGACCGCCATCGTGACCCGCATTGCGATTCGCACCTTCCTCTTGGTGATCATCACCCTGGCGATGGGGATGACGGCGCTCATCGTCACCACCGACAACCTGAGCCAGCTGCCATACCTCACCTACGGTTACGGCTTTGTTTGTGCGGCGCTCTACAACGCCTTTATCGCCTACGGGGTGTCGTTTGTGCGGCAGGCATCGAGCAAGAACGTCTCCTATATCCTCATCAGCGGCAGTGCGGGGGCCATGTTCAGCCCGGCCATCAGCGCCCTGTTTGAGCAGGTGATAGGTCTGCAGGCGGTGATGTATGCCATCCCGCTTATCTACGGCGTGATCCTCGCCATGCTGGTGGCCTCGCTGCGCATGGCCCGGCCGCAGCCCTGTCTCGCCTGAGCGGGAGAGTAAACAGCAAGAGGGGCGGTATAAACCGCCCCTCAGATTGCTGAAGAACCCCCTCTTTTTCAAAGAGGGGGTTCTTTTTTAACTCGGCACCACGGGGCCACTCACTCACTGACAAGCCGCCAT
>NZ_JBSTYP010000051.1:0-32975 GCF_054052405.1 Aeromonas aquatilis
TTACGGGAGGGGCGTGAATATCAAAGCATGTTTGCATGAGGCGCTGGGGCACCCCATGCAACACGTAATTGGGACATAGCCATAAAAAAGGCCGCCTGAGGCGACCTTTGCAATGAACATTCAGAAAAACTGTGCGTGCAAGGTCACCTCTCTTGCGAGCTAAAAAATCGACCAAACAGCACGAGGGTGGCAGACATGAGGTGACAACCTGACTTATGAATGAGGAAACAGCCTAAACCATGGAAAGAATAATTGACACATAAAATCAAAAATTTTTTATGTGTGCCGATGTCATCACTCTGACTGTACGTACAACTCAATCGGCGAGCGCGTTACCGGGCCGTATCTTTTCTACCTTGTGGCTATTTACTGGGCGATAATCGATGTAGCTTCTTCTGGAACTAGTGACCGCTACATGGCGCTGACGGGAACAACGATGAGACAGGATGTCGTATGAGATGGATGGTGCTGCCCTGGTTACTGATCAGCCTGAGTGTGTCGGCGCAGCCCGGATTAACCCTGCTGAGTCATGACTTACCCCCCTTTACCGAATACCGCGACGGCAAGCTCGACGGATTTGCCATTCGTCTGATCGATGAGGTGCAGGAGGAGCTTGGCACCCGCTATCCGGTGCGGATTTACCCGCTCAAGCGGGCGCTGGCGCTGGCACGGGTCGAGCCCGGCTATGGACTGTTCGTGGTACAGCGGCTCCCGGAGCGGGAGTCCCATTTCAAATGGGTTGGCCCGCTCTTTATCAATCGGGTCTTTATCTATCAGGCGCCGGATAGTCGCCACCCTCTGACCTCGCTGGCGCAGCTGCGAGATCTGCCCAGAGTGGGGGTAGTGCTGGGGAATGCCGATGACGTGCGGCTGACCCATGAGGGCTACACCAATCTGGTGCGCTACAAGACAGTCAGGGAGGCGATAGAGCGGCTGATGCTGGGCAAGATCGATGCCTTGCCGATGGCGGAGCTGGTGATGGAGGCCACCCTCGACAAGATGGGGTTATCCCGGCGCAGCATCGTCAGCAGTGGCGTACTGCTCCATCAGGCCGGTCTCTATATCGTCTTCTCCAAGGGAACGGATGATGCCGAGATCACCCGCTGGCAGCATGCCCTGGATGCCGTCAGAGCGGCACAGGGGCGGGCCGATGGGCCCACCCGCGAAGAGTAACTGTCACATCAGACCGCGAACTAGGATCCCGCCTATCAGTAAGGGTGCAATCCAGCGCCAGCAGTTCATCAGCAGATGATGCCAGTGGGCAGAGAGCCCTTGTGGCAGCGCCTTGCGTCCCAGCTTCCAGCCCAGCAGCAGCGTCAACATCAGGCCGAACAGCGGCATCATCAGGTTGGAGGTGATGAAGTCGAGCAGTTCGAAGATGGTTTTGCCAAACAGGGTGACGTGTTGCAGCGGGCCAAACGACAGGCTGACCGGAATGCCGCACACCATGACGAACAGGGTGATGGCACTGCAGGCGTTACGACGCGACCAGCCCCAGGTCTCGCACAGGAAGCACTGCAAATGCTCCAGCAGGGAGATGGCCGAGGAGAGCGCCGCAAAGACCAGCAGGGCGAAGAAGATCACCTCAAGCACCTGACCGAAGGGCAGCAGCTGAAATACCGCCGGCATGGTCATAAAGGTGAGGCCCGGGCCCGCAGCAGGATCGATACCGGTCGATGCCAGCACCGGGAAGATCATCAAACCCGCCAGTACCGCTACCATGCTGGCCAGCAGCACCACCCAGAGGCTGGAGCGACCAACCCCTTCACTGGAAGGCAGGTAGGCACCGTAGGTGGTATGAATACCCAGACCGATGGAGAGGGAGAAGAAGGCCAGCCCCATGGCGTCGAGCACGCCGGACATCCCCAGCTTGCTGAAATCGGGCATCAGGAAGTGGCGCACCCCCTCCATGGCGTTGGGCAGGGTGAGGCCAAAGGCGACCAGCATCAGGATCATCACGAACAGGGCTGGCATCATCCAGCGCAGGGTGCGCTCCACCCCTTTCTGGATCCCGCCCCGCACCACCATCCAGGTCAGTGCGGCAAACAGCAGATGAGTGAGAATGGGCCAGATGTCACCGCTGACATAGTCATTGAAGCGGGCGGTGAGGGCTGCTGCATCCCCATGGTTGAGATCGCCGGAGATGGCCATGCCGGTATAACCCAGGGTCCAGCCGCCCACCACGCTGTAGAAGCAGTAGATGAGCAGGGTAGAGATCACCCCCATTACCCCAACCCATCGCCACTGTTTGCCGAGCAGATCGGAGAAGGCACCCACTACCCCGCGGCGACTCATGCTGCCGAGCAGGGTTTCCCCCATCAGTACCGCAACCCCCAGGGTGAAGCTGAACAGCAGAAAGACCAGCAGGAAGGCGCCGCCGCCGTTGACGGCGGTGACATAGGGAAATTTCCAGATTGCGCCGATACCGACCGCGGAACCCGCTGCGGCGAGAATGTAGCCGAGTCGGGATGACCATTGGGACTGCTTCATAAGAACTCCAATCGAGCGCCCCTTGGCAGGGGCAGAATGGCGCTCATGTTACGGAGGTCACGGCGCAATCACTACGATGGTTATCTGGTGTAAATGCGATTTATTGGCATGCTTGGCTAATTTAATTCTGTTTTTTGCCCAATCCTGCCACCAAATAAAAACCGGAGCGAGATTGCTCCGGTTTGGTCTCTGACAGCTGCTCGTCGGCGGACTAGGTCACCCCGAGCTCCCGCAGCCGCTCCATCAGGTAGCTGTGGGCGGTATGGCGCTCGGAGAGCACCACATCCGGGCGCGGATGGAGGAACAGCGGCAGCGAGATACGCGACTTGGCGGCGCTGCCACCGGTCGGGTTGATGACGCGGTGAGTGGTGGAGGGGTAGTAGCCGCGGGAGGCCTCCTGCAGCATATCGCCGATATTGATGATGAGGGTGCCAAAGTCGCACGGCACGTCCATCCACTCGCCATCGGAACCCTTCACCTGCAGCCCCGGCTCGTTGGCGGCGGGGAGAATGGTGAGCAGGTTGATATCCTCGTGGGCGGCGGCGCGGATGGCGCCCGGCTCCTCGGTGCCATCGAACGGCGGATAGTGCAGCACCCGTAGCAGGGTCTTATGGCTCCCTTCGATCATCGAGGAGAGGGGGCAGCTGTAGTGAGCGGCGATATCAGCCGGGGTATACTGCTCCACCCAGCCCAGCAGCTCGGCGGCCAGACCGTTGGCCAGACGATAGTACTCCATCGCCTGCTCTTTCAGCTCTTGTGGCATCTGGCCCCAGGGGTAGATGTGGAAGTACTCTTTGATGTCTTTCTGGCTATGGCCCTTGGCCACCTCGGAGACCGACGGCGGGAAGTAGCCATCCTGAGTTTCGCGGTTGAACAGGAAATCCTGCTTCTGCTCGCTCATGAAGAAGCGATACCAGTTGTCGTAGATGGACTGCACCAGCTCTTTCGGAATGGGGTGGTTGGTCAACACGCCAAAGCCGGTAGTTCGCAGGGATTCGGTGAAGCGTTGGGCCGCATCGGGTGAGCGGTAATCGACGGTCAGGACTTTCATTGTTTTTGTTGCGCGCCAGTTAAAAGATGGCGCAGTTTACCTTGCGCCTGATAACAAGGAAAGCGGGTTGGCCGCCACGTCTGGCACGGCGTTGAATAGTGACAAAAACATCAAATAAACCGCACCAGACCGCACGGGAGCGCATCCCTTGTGATGGCCTTTTATCCTCTCTAGAATGCCGCTCACTATCTTTTCCGGAGTCTGTTCATGTCCCCCAAAATCCTGTTGCTGACCCTGCCGGTATTGCTGGCGGGATGCAGTGCCCTGTCAGAAGATGAGTGCCGCACCATGAGTTGGTACAACCTGGGTTATCAGGATGGATCGGAAGGCAAAACCCGTCAGGCGACCCGCGATTACGTTTCGTCTTGCAGCGAATATGGACTCAAAGTGGATGAAGCCGAGTGGAAACGGGGTTACGACAAGGGGCTGGAGCTCTACTGCATTCCCGAGCTGGCTTACAGCAAGGGCAAGGAGGGGCAGGAGTATCGCGGTGTCTGTCCCAATGATGCCAGCTTCCTCAAGCAGTACCAGCGCGGCTATGAAGAGTACAAACTGGCTGCCCGTTTGCGGGAGATCAGCGACGAGCTGGAGCGTACCGAGCGGGATATCGATACGCTTGAACGCAGCATCCGCAACGAAACCAACACGGAACAGCGCGACTACTACCGCGCCAAGCGCGATCGGGCCATTCGCCACTACGAATCCCTGCGCCGGGAGTACAACCGTCTGCGTTATCCGGATCGGGTGATCCAGTTCTCCTTCGGCGGTTAATCCCTCTCTTCATGGCCAGCCCGCGTGCTGGCCATGTTGCATCTTGTCAGCTCAGGGCAGAACCCAGCGCTGCAGCGCCAGTGCGATACCATCTTCGTTGTGGTCGGCCGTGACCTGATGGGCATGACTCTTGATTTGCGGGGCCGCATTGCCCATGGCCACCGCCAGCCCCACCTGCTCGAACATGCTGATATCGTTGTTGTTGTCACCAAACGCTACCACCTGATCCATTGCAATCCCTTCGCTGGATGCCCACTGGGCCAGCCGGTTGCCCTTGCTGCAACCGGGCTGTACCAGCTCCACCGCATAGGGGGCCGCCCAGTCACGGGTAAAGGGCATCTGCTCGACCACCTCGCCCATAAAGGTGTGCAGGCGCGCCGGATCCTGATTGAACAGCTCCAGCTTCCAGACCGGGTTGTCGAGCCAGCCTGCCAGCTCCTCGACCGAGTGGAGGGCGATCTTGAGGTGGTCCGGCTGATTGGCCGACCAGTGGCGGATGCGGGTGACATGCTCTTCACAGCCGAGGTAGCCGATCCCCTCGCTCAGGTGGAACAGGGCGCCCATCTGCTGCGCCTCGACCGCGGCCAGCAGCTCGGTAAGCGGGGCGGCCGCCAGCGGGTCGCCGCTGAGGATCCGGTTCTGCACCGGATCATAGAGATAGGCGCCGTTGCTGCAGATGAGGGGGGTATCGAGGGCCAGCTCGTGGTGGAAGGGACGCGCCGTCATATAGTGGCGCCCCGTGACCAGCAGCACCTTGATGCCGTGGGCGCGGGCCTGCGCCAGTGCTGCCCGGGTGGCCGACGAGATCTTGTGATCCCGGGTCAGCAGGGTGCCATCCATATCGAGCGCGATGGCCTTGTACTCACTCATAGCTCCTCCAGCATCGAACAAATCCGCAAAGAGCGTTACCGTCCCAGACCCGGCGCCCCGATGCAAGTCTTGCCCGCGGCCGGAGCGCTGAACTGTGATCCCTTCGTGGCTCAGGCACAGCTGGAGGGGGCGCATCGCTGTCTCTATCGCATCACGCCGTCCGCGTTCTGATTTCGTCAAACGCCCAAAAACAACAAAGCAGGCGCCGGGATGCCTGCTTTGTTGCCTTCGGGGAGGGGGTTCTCTCGTTCCAGCCCGTCGTTTCCCGATAAGGTAAGACGGCTGATGGGGCTCTTGACCCGGTAAGGTCCTTCACCGCAGAGACCCGGTCAGGTATCTGCTTTGCCACCGGAAGATGTAACCATAGTATCCCTCCCGTGCCGGTGAGTGGTTGCAAAGTAACCACTTATTTAGGTTGTTTTTGCAATAGTTCACCCTTAATCTAGGAAAAGTGGATTAGTCATTGCAACGAGGAAGGGTAAATGCTGAAACTTGATCGCATAGACAGACATATTCTCGAGCTGATGCAGGAGAATGGCCGCATCAGCAATCTGGAACTGGCCGAGTTGGTCGGGCTCTCGCCGTCCCCCTGCTCCCGCCGGGTCAAGGCGCTGGAGGATGCCGGTCTCATCGACACCCACGTTACTCTGCTCAACGCCCGCCAGCTTGGCCTCACCCTCACCGCCTACATTCACATTTCCATGGACAGACATACGCCCGAGCGGTTCGAAAACTTCGATCGCGCCATCAGCGAACTGCCCGAAGTGCTGGAGTGTGACCTTATCACCGGCAATGATGCCGACTACCAGCTCAAGGTAGTGGTGCGCGACATGGAGCACTACCAGCACTTCCTGCTGGACAAGCTGACCCATATTCCGGGGGTGACCGGAGTGCGCTCCAGCTTCGTGCTGCGCCGCATCAAGCACAAGACGGCGCTGCCGCTCAACCATCTGGGTTGAGCCCGCGCAAGCCGCTTAGAGAAACAGAAAGAGGAGGCCAGTGGCCTCCTCTTTTGCTATTCGCTCTTGGTTATTCGGTAGTGGTTATCGGGTCTGGATTAGCTGTCGCGGTGACGGGACTACTGCCGTGGTCAGACGCTGACCTGGCTGATGTCTTCCACCTGCAGCAGCCAGCCGCTCTGCTCCTGCTGCGGTTCGCCGCTGACTCGCAGCCGCTCGCCGGTCGGCACCCATTGCCCCTCGGGCAGGGAGACCAGCAGGCTCTCGCTGCCGTTATCGAACAGCCAACGATCTTCGCCAAGCGATTCAATCAGATAACCTTCCATCTCCACTCTGGACTCGGCTTGCCAGGATGGCGCAACGGAATCACGGCTCTCGATGAAATCCCCCTGAACACCAAAACTGGCTAGCCCCCACAGAATGGAGAGCCCGACGATGGATGTTTGCATCTTGTCTCTCCTCTTTTGGAACTGTAGGGCCAGTATGGGAACAGAAAACTGAGCGCACCATGAACAAGGTGGCAAAGTGCTGGCGAGATCGCGAAAAAATCCGGCCAATTGGCCGGCGGTGTCATTTTATGGTGTCTGGATCACACTATTTGGCGGCTTCTTCTGCCATCCGTTCGGCTCTTGGCTTATTCGTCCAGATGGCAACCCCGCGATGATCCGCACAGCTCCCCTCTGCCACGATGGCGCGAACCCGGGTGCCATCATTGCAAATGGCCTGCCAAGCATCGGCATCATCGATGGCGAGCGGGCGTGGTTTGGCAAGCCGTGAGCAGCAGGGCGCACAGGGGGAGCAATTTTGTCATGGCTGACTCCTCGTGGTCTCGGGGCGATGGAGGATGTGAAGGGTAGGGATGACCTCGCCATCCGGGCTTCGCTCCCCTGCATCTGTGATAACCGGTTAATGGGCAAGGTGTCACTGACGGGCGCTGAAGTCGATCAGCCGGGGCTTGCCGTGCTCCCTCCTTCGGCCTAAGGTGAGGCCGTTTTTACTGCCTCATTGAAGGAGCGTTTTCATGTCCACTCTCTATCCCCGCGTCGGTGTCGGTGTCATCCTGACCAATGCTCAGGGCCTGGTTCTGCTTGGTAAACGCAAGGGAAGCCACGCCCCCTACTGGTCCATTCCGGGCGGCCATCTCGAGCTGGGGGAGAGCTTCGAGACGGCGGCGATCCGCGAGGTGGCCGAGGAGACAGGGCTGGCGATCAGCTCGCCCGAAGTGGTGGCGGTGACCAACAATCTGGAGACCTGGCGCGAGAGCGGTCTTCACTATATCTCGGTGACGCTGCATGCCCGGGCCGATGGCGAGCCGCAGTTGCTGGAGCCGGAAAAGTGCGAAGGCTGGGTCTGGTGCGATCCGCGCGTGCTGCCCGAGCCCCACTTTGATGCCAGCCGCCAGTCGATTGCCTGCTGGCTGGCGGGGCGCTGCTATCTGCCGGGTGATGTGCCAATGGTGTCGGCCGGATCAGCCTGATTGTCATAAATAGATCATCGCGCTGTCATATTATCTCCTCTCCATCGGTGTGAAAGGGACGGGAGCAGCAGCGTGGGTGAGGTCTTTTGGCGGTTTTTGTGGCTGGGATGCGTCAGTTTTGGCGGCCCGGCCGCCCATATCGGGTATTTCCAGCGCACCTTTGTCCAGCGCCTGGGCTGGCTGGATCAGGGCGAGTTTGCCCGCCTGCTGGCGCTCTGCCAGCTGCTGCCGGGGCCAGCCTCCAGCCAGCTCGGTTTTGCCATCGGCCGCCACCGTGCCGGTTTTGGCGGGGCACTGGCTGCCTTTGTCGGCTTCACCCTTCCCTCCTTTATCTTGCTGCTGGCGGCCGCCCTCGGGGTGGCGCTGGTGGGCAGCAACCTCTGGCTGGCAAGCGCCCTGCACGGTCTCAAGCTGCTGGCGCTGATCGTGGTGGCCGATGCCGTGCTCGCCATGAGCCGCCAGTTCTGCAGCAACCGCTTGGCTCAGGGGATCATGGTGGCGACCGCCGCCGCGCTCTGGTGGCAGCCCGGCCTGCTGACCCAACTGGGGATGCTGGCGCTCGCCGCACTGCTCTCGGCCCGTTTCCAGCTCGGGGAGGGGACACAAGGGGCTGCCGAGCCACGATTTGCCACCACCAGCCAGCCAAACTGGCTGCTTCTGCTGCTCTTTGCCGCCCTCTTTGTTGGCCTGCCGCTGCTTGGTGGCCCGATTGGCCAGCTGGTGGCCGACTTCTATCGGGCAGGTAGCCTGGTCTTTGGTGGTGGCCATGTGGTGCTGCCGCTGCTGGCCGAGAGCGTGGGCCACACCCTCAGCGAGCAGCAGTTCCTGACCGGCTACAGTCTGGCCCAGCTGGTGCCGGGCCCCATGTTTACCCTTGCCACCTACCTTGGCGCCCAGCTGTTGCCCGGGACGCCGCTGCTCGGGGCCTTGTCGGCGACCCTGGCGCTCTTTGCGCCCGGCTTTCTGCTGCTCTGGGCGGTGGGCCCCTGCTGGCAGCAGTGGCTGGCAAGTCCCCGTCTGGCGGGGGCCGTCGCTGGCATCAATGCCGCCGTGGTCGGGCTCTTGCTGGCCGCGCTCTACCAGCCGGTGTGGCAGAGCGCCGTGCTGGCGCCCACCGATCTGGCGCTGGCCGTTATCGGCTTTTATCTGCTGCGGGTGGTGAAGCTGCCGGTGCCGGCCATCGCTGGGTTGCTGGTGCTGGCGGCCCTGTTGCAGGCGTGACGGGAATGTTCCCTACTGCGCTTTTCAATGGATGCCGCTTACCGTTTCGCTGTTAACAGCCCATAGCGGATCGGGCGACGGCCTGTGTCGGCTGCCGACATGCCGCGAAAGGCGAGGGGGGCAGTGGCTGGCTTGGTATAAGACAAAATTAGGTCATGCAGCCAAAATCCATAAATCAAATTTATAGTGTTGGTTTGGCTGCGGGAGCGCTGTGCGGGTGCGGTGTTCAGGTGCAAAGGTGAACTGCGCCGGGTTATGGGAGCGAGTATGGTTCACGGATGGCGGGGCATTTGAGGTGGCTGATGGGGCGTATCCCCTTGCATGTTTGCGCCTGGAGCTAGCTTGTGTCTTTCTGCGCACTATTTTCGTCATTTTCCCTCGCCAGTTGCCGTCCGTATCGAAAAAAGCAAGATGAGTCAGGATATCCTTCCGCTGTTGGCCGATAGTACGCAGCACAGAGGAGGCTTTATGAATATCAGCCAGGCAGGTGCTTACGCCAGACGCTTCCAGAAGGTGTTCGATCATATTGAACAGCATCTGGATGAAGAGCTGTCATTGGAGCAACTCAGTGCGGTGGCCTGTTTTTCGCCATTTCACTTTCATCGGCAATTTGCCAGTCACTGTGGCGTGCCGTTAGGGCGTTATATCCAGCTACTTCGCCTGAAACGAGCGTCATACCGATTGGCATTCAATCCTCTGGAAAAAGTAATTGATATCGCACTTGATGCGGGCTTCCAGCACGCAGAGTCATTCAGTCGCGCATTCAAGCAAGTTTTTGGTCTGACACCGAGCCAGTTTCGGAAAAAACCGGACTGGGCCAATTGGCATCAGTGTCTGCCCAAACCCAGATCAGAGAGGATTGAAACCATGCACGTTACCATTATCGATTTTCCCGCAACAGCGGTCGCAGCCTTGACGCACTCAGGCCAGCCCGAGCGAATCAATGAAACAGCGGCGCGCTTTATTGAATGGCGTAAAACAACCGGCTGTTCACCCGTTGCGACAAGCCAGACTTATGGGATAGCTCCTTGTGATCCGGTTACGACTGAGGGGGCGATGTTTCGCTTTACGCTCTGTGGCAGTGTGAACAGGCCAATTGATGAAGGGAATGCATTCGGTGTGAAAAATGCCGTTATCCCTGCGGGTCGTTGCGCTGTCGTGCGCTATCAGGGGTCTCATGACCATTTGGCTGAGTCTGCAAGAGCCTTGTATCGTGACTGGTTGCCAGAGAGTGGCGAGGAGTTGCGCGATTTTCCGCTCTTCTTTCACTATCACAACTTTGTACATGAAGTGGCTGCGCATGAATTGGTCACCGACATTTACCTGCCGCTGAAATAATCTGTCAGCATGACGGAATAGCCGTTTCATCGTGGCTGCGGTCGGTCACATCAAGACAAAAAACGGCGCCTCCGTGATGGAGGCGCCGTTTTTATTGCAATGGGTCAGCCGCTTAAGCGTCGGGATCGAAATCCAGACTCAGGCTGTTGACGCAGTAGCGCTGGCCGGTCTCGGTCGGTCCGTCGGGGAAGACGTGACCGAGGTGGGAGCCGCACTGGCTGCAGGTGATCTCCACCCGCTTCATGCCGTGGCTGCTGTCCTCGGTGTAGATCACCGTCCCCTCGATGGCCTTGTCGAACGAGGGCCAGCCGCAGCCGGAATCAAACTTGGCTCCTGAGTGAAACAGCACGCTCTTGCAGCAGACACAGAGGTAGTCGCCGCTCTTGCGATTGTGGAGCAGGGCGCCGCTGTAGGGGCGCTCGGTGCCCTTCTCCCAGCAGACGTGAAACTGCTCGGCGGTCAGTTTGCTGCGCCACTGTTCCGGATTGTTACTGCTCATACCGACTCCTTGCCATCCATACCGGAGCCCAGCATAGCGGCTCCGTAAAGCTGACTCCAGCATGCCTCTTATGCTTTGCCTGTATCTGTGATCGAGGTTGCAACCATCTCCTCACCGGATGCCGGGAGAATTTCCTGCTGCGGTGGCTGGGCATCCTGCGCCGTGCTGGCCAGCGCCACCCGCTCCAGCAGTTTGAGGGAGTGGGCCCGGCCGACTGCCACCTGCCGTTTGATGTCATCGGGCAGGAAGGGCAGCCCATCGTTGGTGGCGGTGTCGATGGTCTGGATCCACTCCAGCCCTTCCCCCGGCGGAGGCAGGCGGAACTGGATATCATAGTCGCTGGCGTTGAACAGCACGTACCAGCGCTCGCCGACACAGTTGATCATGCCGATATCCATGGCAAACGCCTGCCCCATGGGGGCGTGCCAATCCTGATCGGTGAGCTGGTGGCCGTCCGGGTGATACCAGTTGACCTGATGGCAGCTGGACGGGGTGCCATTCCAGCTGTCGTCGCTCAGTTGCAGGTTGGAGAAGACGCAGGACTCCGCCCGCAGCGCCATCATCTGCTGGGTGAAGGCGAACAGCCGCTCATCCTCCGGCCGCCACTGCCAGTTGACCCAGCTGATCTGGTTGTCCTGACAGTAGGCGTTGTTGTTGCCAAGCTGGCTGCGGCCCATCTCGTCGCCGGCGAGGAAGTGTGGAGTGCCTTGGGAGAGCAGCAGAGTGGCAATCAGATTGCGCTTCTGCTGCTGGCGCAGGCTGTTGACCCGCGGATCCAGGGTCGGCCCCTCTACCCCATGGTTATAGGAGAGGTTGTTGCCGTGACCGTCCCGATTGTCTTCACCGTTGGCCTGATTGTGGCGCTGGTTGTAGGAGACCAGATCCTCCAGGGTGAAACCGTCGTGATAGCAGAGGTAGTTGACGCTGGTGTGGGGGGAGCGCCAGTTCTTCGGGAAGATATCCCGCGAGCCCACCAGACGGGTGGCAAAATCCCCCATCTTGCCCGCATCACCGCGCCAGAAGGCACGCACAGTGTCGCGGTAGCGGTCATTGATCTCCTGCCACTGGCTCGGGAACTGACCCAGCCGGTAGCCGAAGGGGCCGATATCCCAGGGTTCGGCGATGAGCTTGACCTGTGACAGCACAGGGTCGGCCATCACCGCCTTGAAGAAGGCGCCCATGGGCTCGAACTCTCCCGCTTCCCGCGCCAGCGTTACCGCCAGATCGAAACGGAAGCCATCCACCTGCATCTCGGTGACCCAGTAGCGCAAAGCATCGAGCACCAGTCGCAGGGTATTGGGGTGATCCAGATTGACGCTGTTGCCACAACCGGTCACGTTGGCGTGACGGCGGTAGTCGGGACCGTGGGGGCCCGCTTCGAAGGCGAAGTAACCGGCGTTGTCAAAGCCCTTGAACGAGAGGGTCGGGCCATCGAAGCCGGAGGCTGCCGTGTGGTTGTAGACCACATCCAGGATCACCTCGAGCCCGGCCCGGTGCAGCTCGCGTACCATGGTCTTGAACTCGGTCACCGCCTCGTCTGCCTTGGTGCTGTAGCGCGGCTCCGGGGCGAAGAAGGCGATAGGGTTGTAGCCCCAATAGTTGGTCAGGCCCAGCTGCTCCAGTCGGGGTTCCGACATAAAGGCGGCCACCGGCATCAGCTGCACCGAGGTGACCCCCAGGCTCTTCATGTGTTCGATGATCAGCGGGTGGCAGATACCAAGGTAGGTGCCCTGCAGTGCCTTGGGGACACCGGGGTGCTGCCTGGTAAAGCCCTTGACGTGAGTCTCGTAGAGAATGGTGCGAGCCGGGCTGATCCCGGGCTTGCCTACCCCCTGCCAGTCAAAGTGGTCATCGACCACCACCGACTTGGCTATCATGCCGGCACTGTCCCCCTGATAGAGGGTTTCATCCCAATAGGTGGGGCGACTGAGCGCCTTGGCGTAAGGGTCGATCAGCAGTTTTTGCGGATCGAACAGGGTTCCCTCCAGCGGCGGGCCGTAGACCCGATAGCCGTAGCGCTGACCGGCCTTTACGCCGCGCACGTAGCCAAAGCGATACTGGCCACGGCGGCCCGGCAACTCCAGCCGCATCAGCTCCTGCTCCTGCTCGTCGTACAGGCAGATCTCCACCTTGTCCGACTGGGGGGCCCAGACGCAGAAGTGGCAACCGTTCTCGTCAAGGCGGGCCCCCAGCGGGTGGCCCACCCCTTTTTCCATTACAAGCATCAAGACTCCTGTTTGATAAACAAGGTCGCCAGCGGTGGCAGATCCAGCACTATGCTGTGTGCCATCCCCTGCCAGGGGGTCGGCTCGGCAGCGAACACCAGACCTACATCATAGTTACTACCCCAGTAATACTCGCTGTCGGTGTTGAGCACCACCCGATAGTGGCCCGCCGCAGGGACGCCGATCCGATATTCGAGACGGGGCACCGGGGTGAAGTTGCAAGCCATCACAATAGCCTGCTTGCCCTCTTTGTCCGCCCGCAGCCAGGCAAAGATGCTGTTGTCGGCATCGTTGTGATCCAGCCAGCGGAAGCCGGTCTGCTCATAATCGGCCTGATACAAGGCAGGCTCATGACGGTAGAGGTGGTTGAGATCGTGGATCAGCCGCTGTTGACCGGCATGCTTGGGGTACTGCAGCAGGTGCCAGGGCAACTGGGCATCGTGATTCCACTCGTTGCTCTGCGCCAGTTCGGTGCCCATGAAGTTGAGTTTTTTACCAGGGTGGGCATACATAAAGCCCATGTAGGCCCGCAGGTTGGCAGCTTGCTGCCACTCGTCACCGGGCATCTTGTAGAGCATGGAGTGTTTGCCGTGCACCACCTCATCATGGGAGAGCGACAGGATAAAGTTCTCGTCATAGTGGTACACCATGGAGAAAGTCATGTCGTTGTGGTGGTAGCGGCGGTGGATCGGCTCTTTTTGCATATAGCTGAGGGTGTCGTGCATCCAGCCCATATTCCACTTGAAGCCAAAGCCGAGGCCGCCGAGGAAGGTGGGGCGGGAGACACCGGCAAAAGCGGTGGACTCTTCGGCTATGGTCATGGCGTGGGGATACTTGCCGTAGACCTCCTCGTTGGTCCACTTGAGCAGACTGATCGCCTCGTAGTTGTGGTTGCCGCCATCGACGTTCGGTACCCACTCACCGGCGTTGCGGGAGTAGTCCAGATAGAGCATGGAGGCGACCGCATCCACCCGCAGGCCGTCGATGTGGAACTTGTCGAGCCAGAACAGGGCGCTCGCCACCAGGAACTGGCGTACTGTGTCGCGGCCGAAGTCATAGATGTAGGAGTTCCAGTCCGGGTGCCAGCCACGGCGCGGATCTTCGTACTCGTAGAGCGGGGTGCCATCGAAGCGTGCCAGGCCGTGGGCATCGGACGGGAAGTGGGCGGGCACCCAGTCCAGAATGATGCCGATCCCGGCCTGGTGGCACTGGTCGACGAAGTATTTGAAATCATCAGCGGTGCCGTAGCGGCTGGTGGGGGAGAACATGCCCACCGGCTGGTAGCCCCAGGAGCCGCTGAAGGGGTGCTCGGAGACCGGCAGCAGCTCGATGTGGGTGTACTCCATCTCCTTGATGTAGGCGACCAGCTCCACCGCCAGTTCGCGCCAGCTTAGGCTGTTGCCATTGGGGTGGCGTTTCCAAGAGCCGACATGGAGCTCATAGATGGAGAGGGGTTGCTCACGCTTGTCGTTGTGCTGGCTGGCAATCCACTCGGCATCCTGCCACTGGTACTGGGCGTGGTCATAGACCACGGAGGCGAACGACGGATACTGCTCGCAGTAGAAACCGACCGGATCGCTCTTGTGGGGCAGCCGGTTGCCCATGGGGTCCTTGAGCTCGAACTTGTAGCGATCCCCCGCCTTGAGGCCCGGCACGAACAGCACCCAGTGGCCGCACTGGCTGCGCTGCATCGGGTGACGGCGCCCATCCCAGAAGTTGAAATCGCCGATGAGGCTCACGGCGGTGGCGCTCGGCGCATAGACCGCAAAACGCACCCCTTCCACCTGTTGGCCAAGGTGCTCCACGGTGCGCAGCTGGGCGCCAAGGGTGTGATAGAGGTTTTCCGGCTGGGCGGTCAGTTCGGCCAGGCCTGCCCAGGCGGCATCCTGAAACTGATAGGGGTCGATGACCTCGGTGGTGGCATCTTGGTAGCTGGCGATCAGCTGATAGGGGAAGGCGTTTTTGCGGCGGGTGAAAACAGTTTCAAAAAGACCCGATTCATCGGTGGGCGCCAGGGTGGCAACGACTTTGCCCGACTTGAGATCCTTGACCCGAACTTCGAGGGCATCAGGCAACCAGGCGGTCAGTTTGAGGCCGGGCCCATCCGGATTGGCCTGCAGGCCTAAGTGAGAGAAGGGATCGGAACAGCGGGCAGCAACCAAACGTTCAACGAGCATCGAGATTTCCTTTCATGACAGAGCATCCACTCCGGCCGAAGCCGGAGTGGATTTAGGTGAGAGCGCTGTGGGAGACAGCGTCTCAACGACTGGCCTCATCACGGGCTTGGCTCATCTTGCCAGCCAGTGCCTTGAGTGCCTCATTGGCAAAAATATCTTCCAGATCAGCGGAAAGTTTGCGGCGCCAGTTGGGATATTCGTAACTGGTGCCCGGTACGTTGACCGGTTTGTCCATCTCCAGCCAGTCTTCCAGCTGGGTACTGAACAGGGCGCAGCTGCCGCGGGACATGTGGAGCTGCAGACCGTGGTTGAGTTCGGTGTTCATGCCTACCCAGTTCACGTCATGACTGATGTTGTCAGAGATGACTTTGTGGGCATGCAAGCTGTCGAGGATCCGCTGTTTGGCCTGGTGACGATCAGCATACAGAGTCTTCAATACATCTTCATCCGGATACAGACCCAGTTGACGGCCGAGCGCCAGATCGTCGCAATGCCAGAAGCCCTTGAGGGTCGGCATGTCGTGGGTGGTCAGGGCCGACATCGCCTGCTCGGTGTAGTGCGCCGGGGAGATGAAGCCGCCATCTTCCTTGGAGCGCTCGAAGAAGAACACCTTGTAGGAGTGAACGCCGTTCTCTTTCAGGGTCACGTCGATCCCCTCCGGCACGGTACCCAGATCCTCGCCGATCAGCAGGCACTGATTACGGTGGGATTCGAGGGCCAGAATGCCCAGCAGATCGTTGACCGGATAGTAGATGTAGGCGCCCTTGGCGGCGGACGCTCCGGGCGGTACCCACCATAGCCGCAGCAAGGCCATCACGTGGTCGATACGCAGTGCGCCACAGGAGCGCATGTTGGCACGGAACAAGTCCACCATCGGCTGGTAGGCCGCTTCAAACAGCTTGTTCGGGTTCATCGGGGGCAGGCCCCAGTTCTGACCGAGCGGGCCGAGAATATCGGGCGGCGCACCGACCGAGGCTTTCGGGCAGTAGAGATCCTGATTGGCCCAGATCTCGGTGGAGCCTTCTGAGACGCCCACCGCCAGATCCCGGTAGATACCCATCACCATGCCGGCAGCCTTGGCACGGGCATCGGCTTGCGCCAATTGCTCATCAGCCAAGAACTGCAGGTAGAGGTAGAAGTTCACATCCAGCTGGTGTTCGGCCATCCAGGCGGCAACGGCAGGATTGTGGTAATCGCGCAGCTCCTGCGGCCATACCGGCCAGCCCCAGGCATTCTCGCCCTTGCTATAGAAATAGGCTTGCAGGGCATCGAACGCAGCCTGCTGTTGCAGGCTGTCGCCACCCGCGGCCACGAAGGCATCAAAGGCGGCCTGACGCTCGGAGCCAAGGCTGGCTTCGTCGAACACCTGACGCAGCATGCCGAGTTTGGTCTGGATCACGCCGGTGTAATCGACGTTCTCTTTGGCGCGCAGATCGGCCAGATGTTGCTGGAAGGCAGGGCTTGCCACTTCCGCTTTCAGGCGATCGTTCTGCTGGAATTCGGGCACCGCTTCCACATTGATGTAGGCCACGTTGAGCCAGCGACGGGAAGAGGGGCTGTAGGGACTGGCGCTCTCCGGATTGGCTGGATAGAGGGCGTGGATAGGGTTGAGGCCGACGAAGTGGGCACCCCAGGTGGCCGCTTTCTCGACCAGCTGGCCCAGATCGCTGAAATCACCGATGCCCCAGTTGTGGCGGCTGCGCAGGCAGTAGAGCTGCACGCTTGGACCCCATACCTTGCGGCCATCAGCAATCGGCGCCTGTTTGTAGCACGCCTTGGGGGCGACGATGAGGCGCATGGTGGCCAGCGGCTCGTCATTGCCCTCTTCCAGCAGCACCAGCTGGTGATAACCCAGCTCGGGGGCCATCTCCAGAGTGACGCGATAGGCCTGGCACTCCATCTCTTCAAATTCGGCCACGCCGACCAGCTCACCCTCGATGGGGGTGAATTGACCGGACAGCACTGCACCCTGCTCCTGCTGGAGCTGCCAGGTGAGGGCGTCGTTGACGAATTCGATGGGGAGGCGAACCTCAAGAGTAACGGCGTCGCCGGTGCGAACCACCATCACAGGATCCAGCGCCCGCAGCCAGTGCTGGCGATGCTCCTCTTCCAGCTGCTGCACCAGTGCGGCCTCGTCATCGACGCGGTAGCCCATGGCGCCCAGCATGGCGGCCTTGCTCTCTTCGGATACCTGGGCCGGGTGGCCCCAGGCATCGACATACTCGCTGGCGATACCTTTTGCGGCAGCCAGCTGTTCAATCAGGGTGGTCATAGTTTGAGAATTCCCGCTGTGGATTCTATCTATACTATTTTGTTTGATTTTTATGGGTTGGTACTTGAACAGTGGCTCTTGGGCCATGCTAAACCGCGCATATTTTTACATATCTATGTGAATGGTTGTGTGACCGAGTAGGCACTATTGTTGATATCTGCGCGATGCCACGATCTGGCACTTTTTTCGTCAAAACGTGGTAATCAGTTACATAAACGGAAAATTAATTTCACAGTTTTTCATGATATAGCGCAATTTCAGACAGAAAGCAGGTTGACTCACCGGAGAGTTCTAGTAAATTTACAAGCGGAATTTTCTTTAACTACTGAACAGTTAGGTAACAAAATTATGACTATCAAAGTAGGTATCAACGGTTTTGGCCGTATCGGTCGTTTCGTATTCCGTCTGGCCGCTGAGCGTGCAGACATCGAAGTTGTTGGTATCAACGACCTGATCGATGTTGACTACATGGCTTACATGCTGAAGTACGATTCAACTCACGGTCGTTTCAACGGTACCGTTGAAGTTAAAGACGGCAACCTGGTTGTAAACGGCAAAACCGTACGTGTTACCGCTGAGCGTGACCCGGCCAACCTGAAGTGGGGCGAAATCGGTGTTGACGTTGTTGCTGAAGCTACCGGTCTGTTCCTGACCGACGAGACTGCTCGTAAGCACATCGCTGCTGGTGCCAAGAAAGTTGTTCTGACTGGCCCGTCCAAAGACGCTACCCCGATGTTCGTAATGGGTGTTAACGACTCTACCTACGCTGGCCAGGACATCGTTTCCAACGCTTCCTGCACCACCAACTGCCTGGCACCGATCGCCAAGGTCCTGAACGATACCTTCGGTATCGAGTCTGGCCTGATGACCACCGTTCACGCTACCACTGCTACTCAGAAGACCGTTGATGGTCCGTCTGCTAAAGACTGGCGCGGTGGCCGCGGTGCGGCTCAGAACATCATCCCGTCCTCTACCGGTGCAGCCAAAGCTGTTGGCGTAGTTATCCCGGAACTGAAAGGCCTGCTGACCGGTATGGCTTTCCGTGTTCCGACTCCGGACGTGTCTGTTGTTGACCTGACCGTTAACCTGAAGAAAGCTGCCACCTACGCAGAAATCTGCGAAGCGATGAAAGCTGCTTCCGAAGGCGCTATGAAAGGCGTTCTGGGCTACACCGAAGACGAAGTTGTATCTACCGACTTCCTGGGTGAGCGTCAGACCTCCGTATTCGACGCCAAGGCTGGTATCCAGCTGAACGACAAATTCGTTAAAGTTGTATCCTGGTACGACAACGAAATGGGCTACTCCAGCAAAGTTCTGGACCTGATCGCTCACATCTCCAAGTAATTTGGGATGCGCAATCGCGTAGCTTGAAAAAGGCGGCCATTGGCCGCCTTTTTGTTTTTCGGTTTCCCCTGATGACAGGAGTCCACATGCAATCCATTCGTCCCCTGACAGCCAATTGCAAGCTTGCCAACAATGCGGCCGGTCTGCCGGTTCTCACCATCAACAACGACTATGCCAAGGCCGAGATTAGCCTGTTTGGCGCCCATGTGCTGAGCTATCAGCGCCATGGCGAGCCAGCCTCCATCTGGCTGAGTGACAAGGCGGTGCTGGATGGCAGCAAGCCTGTTCGCGGCGGTATCCCGATCTGCTGGCCCTGGTTTGGCCCGGCACCAGCTCGTATCGGTAGCGGCAAGCCCTCCCACGGTTTTGCCCGCACCACCCTCTGGATGCTGGATGGGGTTTCCGATCACGCTGACGGCACGCTCGTTCACCTCTCTCTGCGCGACAGCGATGCGACCCGTGCCCTGTGGGATCACCCCTTCGAGCTGGAGCTGGACGTGCTGGTTGGCAAAGAGCTCTCACTGGTGCTGACCACTCGCAACACCGGTAGCCAGCCGTTGGTCTATAGCGGTGCGCTGCACACCTATTTGCAGATCAGCGCACCGGAGGCGGTAAGCGTGAGCGGTCTGGGCGAGCCCTATGCCGACAAGCTGACCGGACAGGATGCCAAACAGCAGGGTGCATTGACCCTGAACGGGCCGCTGGATCGGGTCTACTGGCAGCCAGAGGCGCTGGTGAGCGTGCTGGATGGTGAGCGCGAGACTCGGGTAGTCAGTGGCAACCACGACAGCGTGGTGGTCTGGACCCCCTGGCTGGAAGGGGCCACCGCCATGGCCGACATGAGCGACGACGGCTATCGCACCATGCTCTGCGTCGAAGCGGCCATCGCCGGCGAGGCGGGGGTGACCGTTGCGCCGGATGAAGAGCACAGTCTCTCCACCGTGATCATCTGAGCACCATAGCGTTCAGATAAATAAAGAGGGCTCCCGCGGGAGCCCTCTTTGCATCTCGTGACTGTGGCAATCAGGCGTTGCCCTGGGTCTTGAGCTTGAGTTCGGCGGCGAAGTTGAGCATCCGATCAAGCGGGATGAGGGCCTTTACCCGCAGCGCTTCATCGACATGGATCTCGTGGCGCTCGGCACCATCGGTGAGGGCCTCCTTGATCGCTACCAGACCGTTCATCGCCATCCAGGGGCAGTGGGCGCAGCTGCGGCAGGTGGCGCCATCGCCACCGGTCGGTGCTTCCACCATCTCTTTCTCCGGACAGGCCTGCTGCATCTTGTAGAAGATGCCCCGATCGGTCGCCACGATCAGCTTCTGCTGGGGCAGCTCCTTGGCGGCCTTGATCAGCTGGCTGGTGGAACCCACCGCATCGGCCAGCTCGATCACCGAGGCGGGGGACTCCGGGTGAACCAGCACGGCGGCGTCAGGATTCTGCTCTTTCAGCTCGCGCAGGGCGCGGGCCTTGAACTCGTCGTGGACGATGCAGTGGCCCTGCCAGCGCAGCATCTCGGCACCGGTCTTCTTCTCGATATAGGCACCCAGATGGCGATCCGGGCCCCAGATGATCTTGTGACCTAGGCTGTCGAGGTGCTCGACGATCTCCAGCGCGATGCTGGAGGTCACTACCCAGTCAGCCCGCGCCTTGACCGCAGCCGAGGTATTGGCGTAGACCACCACTGTATGGTCGGGATTGGCATCGCAGAAGGCGGAGAACTGCTCGATGGGACAGCCCAGATCGAGGGAGCATTCGGCCTCCAGCGTCGGCATCAGCACCCGCTTGTGGGGGCTGAGGATCTTGGAGGTCTCGCCCATGAAACGTACCCCGGCGACGATCAGGGTTTGCGCCTCGTGATCGCGGCCAAAGCGGGCCATCTCCAGCGAGTCACCGACGAAACCACCGGTGGCTTCGGCCAGCGCCTGGATCTCGGGATCCGTGTAGTAGTGGGCAACCAGTACCGCCTTGCGCTCCTTGAGCAGCGCCTTGATTTCTGTGGTCAAGGTCGTTCTCTGCTCGGCACTCAGGGGAAGAGGTTTGGCCGGAAAAGGGTAGTCCATTGCGACTACCGGCGGGACACTGCTCAGTGCATTGCTCATTGCGACTGTTCCATCAACGCTCGGGAAGGCAAAAATTATAACCAGAAGCCTGCCACAAACCCATCAACAAATCGGGTGAAGCGCAAGTGGGCGAATATACTCAAGTAATTCGTTGTTATGCTGCCATAAGGAGTTGTCGCATGAAGCAACGTTCCCTTAAGTTCAAGTTGTTGTGCCTTACCATGGGGCTGTTTCTGCTGACCGGGCTGGCCATGACCCTGTTGCAATCGGCCTCTTTCAGTTCCCTTCGCAACATGGTGATGACTCAGACCAGCGATGCACTGGAAGAGGAGGTCTCCCGCAGCTTGCAGTATCAGGCGGAGCGCTATGCCATCCAGATTGCCTCGCTGATGCAGAACTCCTATCAGATCCCCCTGACCGTGACCGCCCAGATTGAAGCCGGGATGGCTAAACCGGAACTGCGGTTGTCGCGGCCCCAAGTGGAGTCTTTGCTCGGCAGCAGCTTGCAGCAGGCGAGCGGGATCAGCTCCATTTACGCCCAGTTTGAACCGGATGGCTATGATGGCGAGGATGGCAACTGGCTTGGCGGGGCCAGCCACTCGGTGGCAGGCAAAGGGAGTCTGGAGATCTATTTCACCAAGGATCAGGGGGGCGCCGTCGCTCAGCAAGCGGTGGACGCCGCCGCCAGCGAAGCAAAGTTTGATACCTCCCTCAATGAGTTTGGTATTCGCAATAGCGAGTGGTATCTCTGTGGCCGCGATACCCGCAGACCCTGTTTGATGGAGCCCTACCTCTTCGAGATAAGCCCCGGCAACAAGATGCTGATGACCAGCCTCACAGTGCCCATTCTCAACGATGGCAAATTTGTCGGGCTGGCCGGGGTGGATATGAACCTGCCCATCTTCCAGCAGCTTGCCGAAACGCTGGGCAAGAGCCTTTATGACAACAAGACGGATGTCACTATAGTCAGCAAGATGGGGCTGATTGTGGGCAGCAACCGCTATGCCGACAAGCTGGGCCGTCCACTCAAGGAGGTGGGTCTGACCCTGCCTGACGGTCAGCCGGTCAGCAGCGACAGTGACTTCATTCTTCATCAGCCCATTCGGGTTGAAGCAGCCAATACCCAGTGGTGGTTGATGATCAAGGTGCCCAAGGCGCTGGCGCTCGGCAAGGCGCACGCCATCAGCAATGAACTGGGCGCCCTGCTGGTGGATGGCCAGCGGCAGCAGATCATCGCCATGGGCGGGATTACCCTGCTGGTGCTGGGGCTGCTGGTCTGGTTTATCCAGACCATTACTGCGCCACTTTCTCTTATCAGCCGCCATGTGGGTCATCTCTCCAGCTACGAGGGTGACCTGACCCAGCAGATGGAGATCGACACCCATCAGGAGCTGATCGATCTGGGTGCTCAGCTCAATGCCTTCCTCGGCAAGTTGCGGGGCATGGTGCAAATGAGCAAGGGGATTGGCCAGCAGGTCTACCAGCAGGCGCGGGAGATGAAACATACCGCCGACACCATGCGCAGTAGTCTGGACGAGCAGAATCTGGAGCTGGAGAGCGTGGTGAGCGCCATGCATCAGATGAGCACCACGGCAGTCAGCGTGGCGGGTTATGCCGAGCAGGCGGCACAGGAGTCGGAAGCGGCGACCCACCACATCAATACCGCCCAGCAGACCCTCAGCAATGCCCGCAACGAGATCCATACTCTGGTCGGCGATATGCATGAGGCGGACAAGGCGGTGGCGCTGGTGGCCCAGCGCAGCACCAATATCAGCCGGATCCTCGATGTGATCCGCGCCATTGCCGAGCAGACCAATCTGCTGGCCCTCAACGCCGCCATCGAAGCGGCACGAGCGGGTGACATGGGCCGTGGCTTTGCGGTGGTGGCGGACGAGGTACGGGCGCTGGCCAACAAGACCCGTGAATCGACCGACGAGATCGGCCAGCTGATTGGTAGTCTGCAGACCGAGGTGAGCAGCAGTCAACGTCTGATGAATACCGGCATCGAGCGCTCCACCACCACGGTGCAGGGCACCGAGCAGGCGTTCGAGGCGCTCAATCGGGTGGTGGCGCAGATCCAGCAGATCCACGACCACATCAGTCAGGTGGCTACCGCCGCCGAGCAGCAGAGCGCCGTCAGTGACGATATCAACAAGAATTTGATGCGCATTGGTGATACCGCTAACGTGATTGGGCAGGAGGCCGGCTCCAGCCATCAACTGAGCGAGGCGCTGGAGCAAGCGGCCACGGCGCTCGCCAGTCAGCTCGATCGGCTGCGTACCTGAGTGGCAACCAGAGAGACAAAAGCCCGCGAGCGATCGCGGGCTTTTTTATGACTCGATGGCAGAGTCGCGTCAGTTGCGGGGTTCAACCAGCAGGATGTGGGAGTCGGCCCCGACCACCCTGACTTTGCTGCCCGCAGGCAGCGACTCGTCGCAGCGCACCGTCCAGACCGTGTCGTCCAGATGTACCCGGCTGGTGCCTTGGGCGACATCATCCAGCAGGGTCAGCTCGCGGCCCATATAGCTCTGCATCCGCTCGTTGATGGTGCTGGCGGCATCCTGACCCGAGTTGTCACGCTGGTGTTGCCAGCGCCACCAGGCCCAGGTGGTGAGCAGGGATTGCACCGCAAACAGCAGCAGCTGCGCCTGCCAGCCAAAGGGCCAGATCAGCAGCAGCAGTCCCACTTCCAGCGCGGCGATGCCGGTCCAGAGCAAAAAGCCCACCGAGCCGAGCACCTCGATGGCCAGGAGAATGAAGCCGAGCCCCAGCCAGTGCCAGTGGGTCAGCCCCTCGAACAGGGCTGTCATGACTTGCTGCCCTTGCCGTCTTTGTTGAACAGCTCGGCCATACCAGCCACAGAGCCAATCAGGCTGCCTGCTTCCAGCGGCATCATGATGATCTTGCTGTTGGGGCCTTCACCGATGCGGGCCAGAGCCTCGGTGTACTTCTGAGCCACGAAGTAGTTGATGGCCTGCAGGTCTCCCTCCGCAATTGCTTGGGAAACCATGTGGGTCGCCTTGGCTTCCGCCTCGGCTGCCCGCTCCCGCGCTTCGGCGGCGAGGAAGGCGGCCTGGCGCTCACCTTCGGCTTTGAGGATCTGGGACTGTTTCTCCCCTTCCGCTTTCAGGATCTTGGACTGGCGTACCCCTTCGGCTTCCAGCACCTCGGCCCGTTTTTGGCGCTCGGCCTTCATCTGGGCGTTCATCGCCTCGACCAGTGCCAGCGGCGGGCGCACATCTTTAATCTCGATGCGGGTCACCTTGATGCCCCAGGGGGCGGTGGCGGCGTCCATGGTGCGCAGCAGCTTCTCGTTGATGGTATCGCGCTGGGAGAGCATCTCGTCCAGCTCCATGGCGCCGAGCACGGTGCGCATGTTGGTCATGGTGAGGTTGCTGATGGCGCTGGTGAGATCGTTGACCTCGTAGCCCGCTTTACGGGCATCGACCACCTGCACAAAGCTGATGGCGTCTATGGTGACGTTGGCGTTATCGCGGGAGATCACCTCTTGTGCCGGGATGTCCAGCACCTGCTCCATCATGATGATCTTGTGGCCGACCCGATCCACATAGGGGATCAGCAGGTTGAGGCCCGGGGTCAGGGTGCGGGTGTAGCGGCCGAAGCGCTCGACAGTCCAGTTGAAGCCCTGTGGCACTATCTTGATGCCGGCACTCAGGGTGGCGAGCACCAGGAACACAAAAATCCCTAGCACAATCAATGATTCATTCATCATTTAGCTCCTTATGAAACACAGTCCCTAGCCTATGGTCTGGCGTCAGGTACCACAAGTGACTTCGTACGCCTTTGTCATGAATTGGCTTTGCTAATTACCAAAACGCATTAAAAAGCATTTTTTATTATTTTGAGGGATAAGCTGCCCTGCCTATAGTCGCCCCATATTAGTCGTGTTCCGAGGGATGGGCCGAAATGGATTATTTACCTATGTTTGCCAAGTTGGAAGGCCGCCCGGTACTGCTGGTGGGCGGGGGCGAGGTTGCCCTGCGCAAGGCGCGCCTGCTGCTGGCGGCTGGTGCCCGGCTGACCCTAGTCTCCCCGGCGCTTGAACCGGAATTTGCGGAATTCACCGGTCGCTTCACCCATCTGGCGGAACGCTTCACCCCGGCTCATCTGGCAGGCCAGATTTTGGTGGTGGCGGCGACCGACAACCTCGAAGTCAACGCCCTCGTTTATCAAAGTGCCAATCAGCTGGGTCTGTTCGTCAACGTGGTGGATGACCCCAAGCGTTCCAGCTTTATCTTCCCCTCGATCATCGATCGCTCGCCGCTGATGGTGGCGGTCTCCAGCGGTGGCAAGGCGCCGGTGCTGGTGCGCCTGCTGCGCGAGCGGCTGGAGAGCCTGCTACCGCGCCATCTTGGCGGGCTGACCGAGCTCTCCGGCCGGGTGCGTGACAAGGCCAAGCGGGTGCTCTCCTCGATTTCCGATCGTCGCCGCTTCTGGGAGCGCGCCTTTGCCTCCAACATCCTCGCCAGCCTGATTGAGAAAGAGGATTGGCAAGGTGCCGAGCAGTGGCTGAACGATGGCCTCGACCAGGCGAAAAGCGAAGTGGGCGAGGTGGTGCTGGTCGGCGCGGGCCCCGGCGATCCGGGCCTGCTGACTCTCAAGGCGCTGCAACAAATTCAACAGGCTGAAGTGGTGCTCTACGACCAGCTGGTCTCGCCTGAGATCCTCGATCTGGTGCGCCGCGATGCCACTCTGGTGTCGGTTGGCAAGAAGGCGGGTGCCCACAGCGTGCCGCAGGAGGAGACCAATCGCCTGCTGGTGGAATACGCCAAGGCGGGCAATCGGGTGGTGCGGCTGAAAGGGGGCGATCCCTTTATGTTTGGCCGTGGTGGCGAGGAGCTGGAAGTGCTGGCCGATGAAGGCATCCCCTTCTCGGTGGTGCCCGGCATCACGGCCGCAGCCGGTGCCACCGCCTATGCCGGTATTCCGCTCACTCACCGTGACTACGCCCAGAGCGCCGTCTTTATCACTGGCCATTGCCAGATCGATGGCAAGGAGCCCGACTGGCAGCAGCTCGCCGCCACCAGTCAGACCCTGGTCATCTACATGGGGCTGATGCGCTCCGAGCATATCCAACAGCAGCTGGTGGATCACGGCCGAAGCCAAGCCACCCCCATCGCCATCATCGAGCGCGGCACCACATCCCGCCAGCGGGTGCTGACCGGCACGCTGGCGGATCTGGCGGAGCTGGCCAAACAGGCGGTGAGCCCGTCGCTTATCGTCATCGGCGAAGTGGTTGCCCTGCGCGAGCGGCTGGCCTGGTTTGGGGAACAGGGCGGCGATCAGCCGCGCGCCAACCCGGATCTCGATGGCTGCGACCTCAAGCTGGTGCAGCTCGCCTGAACAAGAACAAAACAGTGTGATGCGGTTGCCCAGGCGACCGCGAACCGAACCCCAGCGACCCCAACCGGCGCAACAGCAATGACCGAGGATAAACATGGACCGTGAAAAAGTGACCCACTTGCAGCAACCGAACGCGCAGAGCAGCCACGGCGGTATCTCTCGTGAAAGATTGACTCACCTGCAGCAGCTGGAGGCCGAGAGCATCCACATCATCCGCGAGGTGGCGGCCGAATTTGAGAACCCGGTGATGATGTACTCCATCGGCAAGGACTCCTCCGTCATGCTGCATCTGGCCCGCAAGGCCTTCTATCCGGGCAAGATCCCCTTTCCCTTGCTGCATGTCGATACCAACTGGAAGTTCAAGGAGATGATCAAGTTCCGTGACGAGACCGCCAAAAAGTACGGGCTGGATCTGATTGTCCACAAGAACCCGGAGGGGCTCGCCATGGGCATCAACCCCTTCGACCACGGCAGCGGCAAGCACACTGACATCATGAAGACTGAGGCGCTCAAGCAGGCGCTCAACAAGTTCGGTTTCGATGCCGCTTTCGGCGGTGCAAGGCGCGACGAGGAGAAGTCTCGCGCCAAGGAGCGGGTCTACTCATTCCGTGACAAGTCCCACCGCTGGGATCCGAAGAACCAGCGTCCGGAGCTGTGGCGCGTCTACAACAGCCAGGTCAACAAGGGGGAGAGCATCCGGGTGTTCCCGCTCTCCAACTGGACCGAGCTGGACATCTGGCAATACATCTATCTCGAAAACATCGACATAGTGCCGCTCTACTTTGCAGCCTATCGCCCGGTGGTGGAGCGGGGTGACATCAAGATCATGGTGGATGACGAGCGTATGCCCATCGGCCCGGAAGACGAAGTGAAGCAGGAGCTGGTGCGCTTCCGTACCCTCGGTTGCTACCCGTTGACCGGGGCCATTGAATCCGGTGCTACCACGTTGCCGGAGATTATCGAAGAGATGCTGCTCACCACCTCGAGCGAGCGGCAAGGGCGGCTGATTGACCACGATCAGGCTGGCTCCATGGAGCAGAAGAAGCGTCAGGGCTATTTCTAAAAAAAAGTTCTAAGGAATCGCAACATGAACAACTACATTCAGACCGCCATCAGCGAACAGGGCATTGAAGCCTACCTGCACGCCCAACAGCACAAGAGCCTGCTGCGTTTTCTCACCTGCGGCAGCGTGGATGACGGCAAGAGCACCCTTATCGGTCGCCTGCTGCACGACTCCCAGCAGATCTATGAAGATCAGCTCAAAGCGCTGGAGTCCGACAGCCAGAAGCTCGGCACCACCGGCGAGAAGCTGGACCTGGCCCTGCTGGTCGACGGTCTGCAGGCGGAGCGCGAGCAGGGCATCACCATCGATGTAGCCTACCGCTATTTCTCCACCGCCAAGCGCAAATTTATCATCTCGGATACCCCGGGCCACGAGCAGTACACCCGCAACATGGCCACCGGCGCCTCCACCTGCGATCTGGCCATCATTCTGATCGATGCCCGCAAAGGCGTGCTGGATCAGACCCGTCGCCACAGCTTTATTGCGAGCCTGCTCGGCATCAAGCAGTTCGTGGTGGCGGTGAACAAGATGGATCTGGTGGAGTTCAGTCAGGAGGTGTTCGAGCGCATCAGCGCCGACTACCGCGAGTTCGCCAAAAAGCTTAAGGTCGACACCATCCATATCGTGCCGGTCTCGGCGCTGGATGGTGATAACGTGGTCAACCCGAGCGACAAGCTGGCCTGGTACGAAGGCGAAACCCTGCTGGCGCTGCTGGAGTCGGCAGAAGTGGAGCGCGAGCTGGAGCGTCATCCGGTGCGCCTGCCGGTGCAGTATGTGAACCGCCCCAATCTCGATTTTCGCGGCTTTGCGGGGACCTTGGCCTCCGGCATCCTGCGGGTGGGCGACAAGCTGGCTGTGTTGCCGTCCGGCAAAGAGAGCACAGTGAGCCGCATCGTCACCTTCGACGGGGATCTGGAGTACGCCCTGCCGGGACAGGCCATCACGGTCACCTTCGCCGACGAGATCGACATCAGCCGTGGCGACCTGCTGGTGGATGCCGCCAACCGCCCGCAAGTGACCCAGAATGTGCTGGCCCATATCGTCTGGATGGGGGAGGAGTCCCTGCAACCGGGCCGGGTTTACGACGTCAAGCTGGCCACCAAGAAGAGTCGCGGTCAGGTGGAGGCCATCCGCCACCGCATCGAGATCAACAAGCTGGACGAACTGACTGCAAGCGAGCTCAAGCTCAACGAGATCGGCCTGTGCGAGCTGAGCCTCACCGACCCGGTGGCGTTCGACCCGTATCAGGAGATCCGCGATACCGGCAGTTTTATCCTGATCGACCGGCTGACTAACGTCACCGTCGGCGCCGGCATGATAGTGGAAGGCTTGGCGGCCAAGGTAGCCAAAGGTCACTACAGCGAGTTCGAAATCGAGCTCAATGCGCTGGTGCGAAAGCACTTCCCCCACTGGCAGGCGCAGACCATCAGCAACGAGTCAAACAAGGAGTAAGCCTATGACCTGGCAACAATCCCTGGTGCTGGGTCTGCTGGCTGCTCTCGTGGCCCTGCTGATCCAGGGCAAACTCCGCCCGGCGCTGCTCTTTTCGGGCGCCGTGCTCATCACCTACCTGAGCGGGCTGGCGGACATCAATGCGGTGGTGGCGGGCTACACCAACAGTGCCCTGCTGACGCTGGTACTCTTGCTGCTGGTGTCGCTGGCGGTGGAGAAAACCCGCATCATGAGCTGGTTCGCCAATCTGGTGGGCACGGGTTCATTCAACAAGGTGCTGGTGAAGGTGTGGTTCTCCACCGCCTTCCTGTCGGCTTTCGTCAACAACACCGCCGTGGTGGCCTCCATGCTGGGAGCGGTCAAGCGCAACCCCAACCACTCCCCGTCGCGGCTGCTGCTGCCCATGTGCTTCGCGGCCACCTTTGGCGGGGTGCTGACCCTGATCGGCACCTCCACCAACCTCATCGTCAACAGCTTCCTCATCAAGATGGGAGCCAAGCCGCTCGGCATGTTCGACTTCTTTATGGTGGGGGCAGGCACCCTGCTGACCGGTCTGGTGGCCGTGCTGCTGTTTGCCCGTCACCTGCCGGAGCAGGAGAGCGAGATCAGCCGGGAATCCGGCTACTTTCTCGAAGCCAAGGTGGGCGCCGGTTCACCGCTGGCGGGGCGCAGCGTCAAGGAGAACGGCCTGCGCAGCCTGAAAAGCCTCTATCTGGCGGAAATCATTCGCGGCGAGCAGGTGATCTGCCCGGTACAGCCCGAACACGAGCTGCACGAAGGGGATGTGCTGCTCTTTTGCGGCGACGTGGAGAGTGTCGGCGTATTGCAGGAGATGAAGGGGCTGGATCTCTACGGCCAGCACCGCCTCAATGGCCAGCATCTGGTGGAGGTGATCGTCAGCCACAGCTCGCGGCTGGTGGGTCAGACCATCAAGGATGCGGAGTTTCGCACCCACTTCGATGCGGTGGTGCTGGCGGTGCGTCGCGGCGAAACCCAGCTCACCGGCGGCCTCGGCCAGATTGAGCTGCACGCTGGGGATACCCTGCTGCTGGCGCCGGGCCCCAAGTTTGCCAGCCACAAGTCACTCTCCCGCGAGTTTGTGGTGGTGAGCGGACTGGAGGCTTCCACTCGCCTCGATAGTCAGCGCAGCGCCGCTGTGGTGCTGGGGTTTCTCGGGGTGTTGACGCTCTCGGTGCTGGATCTGGTGCCCCTGTTCAAGGGGCTGCTGGTGATGTTGGTGGTGCTGCTCTTCTCCCGCATTCTGACCCTGGACGAGATCCGCCGCCGCTTTCCGCTCGATATCTGGCTGGTGGTGGGCGGGGCGCTGGCCATCGCCGATCAGCTGGAAAAGAGCGGGTTGGCGCGGCTTATCGCCGACTGGCTGATGGGGGAGTTCAACGGTGCCAGTCCCCTTATCGCCTTTATCGGTATCTATCTGTTTACCCTGGTGCTGACCGAGCTGATGAGCAACAACGCGGCCGCCGCGCTGGCCTTCCCCATGGGTTACCAGTTGGCGCTTAGCATGGATGTCTCGACCATGCCGTTTATTCTGGCGGTGCTGTTCGGGGCGAGCTCCAGCTTTATCCTGCCCTACGGCTACCAGACCAACCTGATGGTCTACTCGGCGGGCAACTACAAGATGCCGGACTACCTCAAGCTGGCCCTGCCGGTCTCGCAGGCCTATAGCCTCGGGGTGCTGGTGATGGTGCCCCTGCTGTTTCCGTTTTAAGGCGTGAGCGCCAAGCAAGGCGTGTTGGGTGAGCAATACCATGGCACCAGTACGTTGTCGGCGGATAGTCCGAGGCGGCTCCCCGTGGTGCCGGACAGTTTAAGTTTTGAGGCGTAAGCGCCAAGCAAGGAGTGTTGAATGAGTAATGCCATGGCACCAGCACGTTGTCGGCGGATAGTCCGAGGCTGCTCCCCGTGGTGCCGGACCGTTTAAGTTTTGAGGCGTGAGCGCCAAGCAAGGAGTGTGGGATGAGCAATATCGTGTGGCACAAACATGCCGTCGACAAACAGAGCCGGGCCGAGCTTAAAGGGCAAAAACCGCTGGTGATCTGGTTTACCGGGCTGTCTGGGGCGGGCAAATCGACCCTGGCAGGGGCGCTGGAGCAAGCGCTGGCCGCTGAGGGCAAGCACACCTATCTGCTGGATGGGGACAATGTGCGCCACGGCCTGTGTGGCGATCTCGGTTTCGATGATGCCGCGCGGCAGGAGAATATCCGCCGGGTCGGCGAGGTGGCAAAGCTGATGGTGGATGCGGGCCTTATCGTGCTCACCGCCTTTATCTCGCCGTTCCGTGCCGAGCGGGCGCTGGTGCGCAGTCTCTTGGGTGAAGGGGAGTTTGTCGAGGTGTTTGTCGATGCGCCGCTCGCCATCTGTGAAGAGCGCGACCCCAAGGGGCTCTACAAAAAAGCGCGGGCAGGGGAAATTACGAATTTTACCGGCATCGATTCCGCCTACGAGGCACCGGAAAGTCCGGAAATTCATCTGCTGAACGCCGGCAAGCCGGTGGAGGTGCTGGTGGATGAACTGCTGACCGCCTTGCGGCAGGGGAACTACCTGTAGTTGGATCGGAAGAACGTATAACAAGCGCCCGGCAGCCGGCCAGTTGGCTACCACGGGCGCTTATGGGCTGGCGACCACCACTATAAGCAAAAATTGGGTAATTATTAGAAAACCCATAAATCCAGCTTATAGTGGAACCAGCGAGCCTTGAGCTGTGCCAAGGCTACCGATATCAACCCCACAAGAAGATCTTCCGAACCTTGTTTATGCCGTTGCGGGGTTATTCGCAATTTCCGAATAAGCTATTCGAACGGGCTAAATTAGGTGCACTGTAGGCGCAACCTAGATTTATTTGTTAAATTCATATTTGCTGGCAACATACTTGGCTGAGTTTTCAATATTTGGGAATACAGTCCTTTCATTAATGTTCAGCAAATCTAATTCATCTAGAATGGCTGCTTTATTTTTTATTGTTATTCGCTCCACTTGAATTTCAGGAGTTCCTTGCTCATCCAGTACTGCATCAAGACCAAATAATAAGAATGCACCTGATTGTGAGGTTATACGTTCATTGCTCTTTTTGCTCTTGACGCAAATAACTCTTCGAAGATCATCCTTTTTAATTCGTGGCTCAAAAAATGGCTTTTCATCCCGAATTAAATGGAGCAACTGTTCTACGGGAAGTTGAACATTAAAATCTTCAGCATCAAAATCTATTTTCCTTTTTTTCGAGTACGGATGTCTCGCTAGGTTAGCAATGCAGCTAGCGGTGTCAGAATCAAAATATTTAACATCATTTCGAGCTAGCTTAAACGTAATAACTTCACCATCTACATTTTTATCTCCAGATTTGCAAGCAAAATACAAAGCGATTAATGGATTAGAAGTAATATCAAGAAGCCTTGTTGGAAGAGAGTAGTGTTGCATTCTCACAAGTCGATCTAGTGTATAAATATCTTCGCTAAATTCTTCTGAGTTAGAAACTAGTAGCTCTCTATACATAATATCTTCATTTTCTAGATATAAATAATTACCTTTCTCATCTTTTCTGAACAATGATGGCTCTAGTTTATATTTCTCTTTATTAGAATGGCCACGATAGAAAACCTCAGTAGTTTTAGGGTGTTTCTCAGAAAGCACTTGGCTTATGAATTCCTGAACTGTATTGACCGTGCTCTTACTTTCATCGATTTTATGTATCGACTCAATGCTTTTGGGTTCGATAACAGATGTATGTCTGTTTCTGCCAATAATTTTTTCTAGACGCTCAAAGAGATTTTCATCTTTTATTGCCCAATGAGTTCTGTTCATTTCCCATTCTCGAATATCAAGTAATGGAGCTATGTCATCAATTTCTTGGAACTGAATAGGTCTGATATTTTCATCAAGTTGATATTCAATCCGTAAATCTCTTCCTTGCTCTTTGATAGTAGTTATATTTCCAATTCTAAATATACTTTCACGACCTTCATACGCGAATATGCAAGGGTAAGAAATTATAGCTTCGATAGATGCTGTAGTGAGTTTTTTTAATTTTTCTGATATTTCTGTGCTTGTGTACTCGAGAAAACGACTTCTATCTAATAGATAAAATCCTTTATCCCAAGCTCCATCCTGTGCAGTTACTAAAAGATTGTACATTTTTCGCTCTTTTGATTTAACAGTGAGTAGATAGAAGGTGCGATTAATGCATTAGTACCACCTTCCGTATTATTCCATTACGTCCTGATAACCGATATATAAATAAAAATCTGGGACACCCACCAATTTGACTGCAGCGTAGCATGCTGCTTCGCTTGATGGGTAGCCAGTCGAGGAGTGTGCCATGACCATCGC